>NZ_RZTB01000480.1:0-319 GCF_003997735.1 Mesorhizobium sp. M7A.F.Ca.MR.148.00.0.0
ACCGCTTTTTCCAACCCAGGCAGCCGGTCTGGTGAGACTGCGGGTTTCTGCTCTTACGGCACTGTGCCTCGGCGTCTTACCTGCCACTTCATGGTGAAGTGCTAGGATATTTCAACGTCAGCGGGAGCGGATGTCAAGGCTAAAATACATACATGCATATACAAGTTGGGAAGACTCAATCTTCACGCCTTGGTCCGGTGCATCGCCTGCCCTCTCCGTAGCCATCACTCAGGCTTTTCCGGATCGATCCGGTCTAGGAAATCGGTCACCCGATCGGCTCCGGCAACGGGTTCGCTGCCGACCATGACCGCGACTGAGA
>NZ_RZTB01000481.1:0-319 GCF_003997735.1 Mesorhizobium sp. M7A.F.Ca.MR.148.00.0.0
GCCGAACTCGGCAAGGGCGAGGCGACGTTCAACCCCTATGTGAAGATCGGCGCCGGCAACACCATCACCATCGTCGCGCCGCGCGCCGAGATGGGGCAAGGCATTTCGACGACGCTTGCCGCCATGGTTGCCGAAGAACTCGATGTCGGCCTCGACCGGGTCAAGGTCGAGCATGGACCGGCCTCCTATGCCTATTACAACGCCGCGATCCTCGAAGAGGGCGGTCCGTTCGCCTTCTTCGACGAGAGCATGACCGCGCAGGCGGTGCGCTCGGGTCTCGGTGTGGTCGGCAAGTTCCTTGCCCTGCAGGGCACCGGTG
>NZ_RZTB01000482.1:0-318 GCF_003997735.1 Mesorhizobium sp. M7A.F.Ca.MR.148.00.0.0
TGTGCCTCTACGGCATGAATCACGGAATTTCGGCCGGCGTGGTTGCCGCCGCCGCCGGCCTCACTGCCGCGCAAGTCGAGAAGGTCTATAAGGATATCGTCAGCAAACGCCGCGCTGCACGCTATCTTCACGCACGGCCACAGCTGCCCGCTGCGATGGACAGGGATTGACCCATGTGCGGCATCGCCGGAATTGTGGCGCTGAACGCGGCTGCGGAGCCTCCTTCACGAGCCGCGCTTCTACGAATGGCAGCCGCGCTCTCCCATCGAGGTCCGGACGAAAGCGGCCTTTACCGCGACAGGCGAGCGGGGCTGGCGC
>NZ_RZTB01000483.1:0-317 GCF_003997735.1 Mesorhizobium sp. M7A.F.Ca.MR.148.00.0.0
ATCTGGGAGCACGGCTGCAGAGCAGGCTCATCCTCAACCACCAGATCTACAAGGGGAACTCCAGCGCCAGCTTCGATCATGGCCTTGTGCGCCTGGAAAGCGAACTGACAATGCGCGGGCGCCCGTCCGAAATCATCTGGAGCAGCAGCCCTGAATGGCCGGACCTCGGCGAGGCCTACAGCGAATGGCTGGGAGAGTGTTCCGAGCGCCTCAAAGCGTCGATCTCCGCGCTGACCCAGTTTGTCGAGTTCAGGACGGTCGTCCTGTCCAGCTATGCGCCGCAAAAGATCGCCAAGGCCTTGTGCGCCGACATCGGC
>NZ_RZTB01000484.1:0-317 GCF_003997735.1 Mesorhizobium sp. M7A.F.Ca.MR.148.00.0.0
ACCGCCTGTGGATCGATGAGGCGCCGATGATGAGCCAGGCCGAGGTGTGGCTGGAGCTGTTCACCAAGGATTTCCTCATGGCTGCGGATCATTTCGCCAAGGCCGGTGTTGTGCGTTGCGACGCCATTGAGCCCTTGGGCGAGGGCTTCCGCGGCGGCTGGATCACCAACCCTGCCAACATTATTCACATGCTGCGCGAACCGGACGCCTGGTGAGCGCCGAATCCCGAAAGGAGCATCCGATGGACATCCGCGAAAAGCCAACCGCCGAAGCCGGCATGCTGATCCGGCGGCCTGTCGCCGATGTGTTCGAGGCCA
>NZ_RZTB01000485.1:0-316 GCF_003997735.1 Mesorhizobium sp. M7A.F.Ca.MR.148.00.0.0
AATGAACATCCATAAGAATGCCCGTCTCACACCGCTGCGTCGAGAGGAGATGGCGCTGTCGGTGATAGAAGGCGCTTTCTCCAAAGCCCATGCGGCGCGTGTCTACGGCGTGTCGGCCAAGATCGTGGCGCGCTGGGTCGAGCGCTACAAGTCCGAAGGGCGGGCCGGCATGATCGACCGTTCCTCGCGGCCCGCCCATATGCCGCAGGCCACCGCTGCGTTGATCGCCGAGCGCATCATGGCGCTGCGGCGGCAACGTTGGACCGGCAAGCACATCGCCCATGAGGTCGGCGTCTCGCCCGCCACCGTTAGCCGG
>NZ_RZTB01000486.1:0-314 GCF_003997735.1 Mesorhizobium sp. M7A.F.Ca.MR.148.00.0.0
AGACGTTCGAGCGGCTCTTCAGCCTGCTCCGGCATATCACCTGACCGACGCAGCCTCCGGTTCGTCGTGCCATGCAGCGCCGGCGCATTAAGACTATCTTCACCACGGTGCGGCAGGGTCCTCATCCTGCGGTGATGTCTTGAGTACCGCGGCGCCACAAGCGCCCAGGCAACAGACCCGCGCCTCTTTCGGGGTGCGGGTCATTCCCGCTCGATCTCTTACCCTTGGCTAGCCGAGGAAATCGGCCCGGTGCGGCGTGAAGCTGTCGACCAGCCGCCCTGCTTCCAGCGCCTTGACGCCGTGCACCAGACCGG
>NZ_RZTB01000487.1:0-313 GCF_003997735.1 Mesorhizobium sp. M7A.F.Ca.MR.148.00.0.0
GGTGCGGCTATCGGCGTGATCAGCTTGGTCAAAATACCGTCCTGGCAGGCCAGCGCGTTGCCGTAGCGGGCCGCGTCCATGAAGCCGTCGAAACCGACGATGACATCGATCCATTCATAAGCCGCGGTCAGCGGCATCTCGACTTCCGATATGATGCCGTTGGTGCCGTAGGCATGGGTCACCTTATGCAGATCCTCGCCAGTGAGCTCGAGCGCTTTCGGCTCGGCTTCCATCGTCACCACACGCAGGCGCAGCACATTGCCGAAATCGCGCAGGCCGCCGAAATTGATCGAGCCGACGCCGCCCGAACCGC
>NZ_RZTB01000488.1:0-312 GCF_003997735.1 Mesorhizobium sp. M7A.F.Ca.MR.148.00.0.0
ATGCGACGTCGCCCTGTTTTCCAAGGTTGCATGAATTAGGTGTTGCTCGGACGGAGCAATCCGTCGGAGCGCGTGCACACGACACCAAGCAGCAGTCGCTCGCGGCGTTCGAAGACATGGGCGAACTGAATATCTCTGCTCCTTCTCGCAGGAGAACGAAGCATCAGCACGTATTCTATGCCATCATCCCTTGCTTCGTTGAAGGTGTCCAACAGCGCAGGGACGTGCCGGGCGTCCAAAGCGAGCAGATGATCGACAGGCGGACAGCCGAATAGACAAAGGTCAGCCAAAGCCGAGGCAACCGGCGGCCTT
>NZ_RZTB01000489.1:0-312 GCF_003997735.1 Mesorhizobium sp. M7A.F.Ca.MR.148.00.0.0
GCACCGCATTCGTAATGCGGGGGTCGCGTGTTCGAGTCACGCAAGCGGCACCATTCCTCCTCCATTTTTGTCGTCTGTCTGCCCCTTCGCAGCTGGTGCAAAGGATTGCGGCGCCGGCCTGGCAGATCTGCCATTGTCGAGACACCGGTTTGGTGTGAAAATCATGGCCTCAGCATGGGAGGTCAAAAATGCCCAACAATTTCAAGACCGGAGACGTCGTCAGGCTGAAATCCGGAGGTCCCAGGATGACGATCAGCGATGGGGCAGCCTCGGGCATGTATCTGTGCCACTGGTTCAATCGCGAGGGCGAGG
>NZ_RZTB01000048.1:0-19172 GCF_003997735.1 Mesorhizobium sp. M7A.F.Ca.MR.148.00.0.0
CTCCCCGTCACTATACGGGGAGAGGATGCCGGCAGGCAGGTGAGGGGCGGCGCCAACTTCAACAATTGGCGGTCTCCGTCGCCGGCCAGAAACGAGGCAGGAGCCGCGCACCATGGCGCCTAGCTTCGGCATCGCCTTCGGCGGCGGCGGGGCGCGCGGGTTGGCGCATATCCATGTCATCGAGGCGCTGGACGAGTTGGGCATCAAGCCCGTGGCGATTGCCGGCTCGTCGATCGGCGCCATCATGGGCGCCGGCATGGCATCGGGCATGACCGGCAAGGACATCCACGACTATGCCCGCTCGATCCTCGGCCGCCGCGCCCAAGTGGCGAGCCGCATGTGGCGGGCGCGGCCGGGCACCATCGCCGAAGCCATGCAGGGCGGCATCCGCGTCAGCCAGTTCAACGTCGAGCGCATCCTGAAAGCCTTTCTGCCCGAAGCCATTCCCGAAACCTTCGGCGAGCTGCAAATCCCGCTGAAGGTGACGGCGACCGACTATTTCGGCCACAAGCTGGCTGTCTTCGAAGACGGCGACCTGCACTCGGCGCTGGCGGCCTCGGCCGCCATCCCCGCCGTGTTCCGGCCGGTGACGCGCGACGGCAGGCTGCTGATCGACGGCGGCATCTACAACCCCGTGCCGTTCGACCTGATCGAAAACGACGCCGACATCATCATCGGCGTCGACGTGGTCGGCGCGCCGGAAGAGGCCGACCGCAAACAGCCGACCTCCGTCGACCTGATGTTCGGCGCCACGCAGCTGATGATGCAGTCGATCACCGCCAACAAGCTGAAACAATGCCGCCCCGACATCCTCGTCCGCCCGGCAGTGTCGAGATACCGCGTCCTGGATTTCCTGAAGATCGATGCTTTGATGAACGAGACGGTGGATATCAAGGACGAGCTGAAGCGGCAGGTGGAGAAGGTGGTTGAGGCGAGGAGTGGGAAGGGCAAGCGCGGGAAGCGGCTGGCTGGGTGAGGGCGGTTTGCCGTTGAAATCTCGCGCTGTGACCCCATCAATCTCTGACGGAATATTGACAATAAACCTTTGACCTTAACTGCGCCGTTTCATAGCGTGAGAGGGGGGCTATATGGATTCGCAAGTTCAAATCGACAGTATTTCACCACGTGCTTTCTTGCGCTGGGCAGGTGGAAAATCGTGGCTCGTTCGTCGGTTCGAGGACATATTCGGACCGATATCGTTTACTCGGTATCACGAGCCTTTTCTCGGTGGCGGCTCCTTCTTTTTTGCGGCCGCCACTAACGTCGTATCTTACCTCTCTGATAAGAATGAAGCTCTGATTGAAACCTATCAAAGCATCAAAGATGATTGTGACAGTGTTATCGAGCAGATGCGATCTTATGAGAACACCTCCGATGAGTACTACCGGATTCGCGCTTTGAAATCGGAGGACCGCTTCGAACGAGCGGCTCAGTTTGTCTATTTGAATCAAACTTCGTTCAATGGGATCTACCGTGTAAATCTTAAAGGTGTTTACAATGTTCCCTACGGAAGCCGTACAAAGAAATTTCTAGACGAAAATGTAATTCGTTCTGCTTCAAAGGCTTTGTCTGTCGCCGTACTTCAGAGTAAAGATTTTGCTGAAACGATCGGCGACGTGGCAGCTGGTGATCTCGTGTTTATTGATCCGCCATATACGGTTTCTCATAACAACAATGGCTTTATAAAATACAATAAATCTCTATTTTCTATCGATGATCAAGGCTCGTTTCGAGCCATTTGGATCTCCAATCCCGGGTGCGTCTTCGCGAGCGGGAATTTTGCATCTCCCGCCTCAATATCGATCCCTATATGTGATCGATGGGCAACACCGCCTATATGGCTATAGCGACAGCGAATATTCCGGCAGCAATAGCGTGCCTGTGGTCGCGTTCTTGGATTTACCCAGAGAAGAGCAGCTCCGCTTGTTCATGGAGATCAATGAGAACCAGAAAGCGGTCTCTAAGAACCTCAAGCACACTTTGGATGCAGATCTGAAGTGGGACTCAAAAAATTTGGCCGAAAGGGCCGAAGGAATAAAGAAACAGCTTGCACAAGAACTCGGAGAGAACGTCACTTCTCCTCTTTTTAACCGTGTTCTGGTGGGGGAGGATCAGAGGACTGACATCAGAGTAATAACCTTGGAAGCTATTTTGCGAGGTTTGAATCAGACCAAATTTGTTGGGAAGTTCACGAAGGACTCGGTGCGCGAGCAAGGCTTGTTCAATACTGGCGACAGCGCGGCCACAGTTGAGAAATTAAGGCGAGTTCTATCAGCTCTCTTCATATACATAGCGACAGAATACGAAGTCGAATGGATGCGGCTCCCAAAGGATGGTGGCCTCCTAACCATCAATGATGGGGTGACCGCTCTCATCATGGTTTTCGGCGATGTCTTGGAGCACATGGATCGCACGGCACAGATAAAGCCTCTGACAGAAAACCCAGATAGTATCCTTGAAAAGGCAGCGACGTACCTTGATGGTCTGAAGCCGTACTTTCGGAAATTGACCGAGCCAGATAGAGCAGAACTAAGAAAGAAGTATGGTAGCGGCGCTCCGACTCGCCTCCGGAGAATTTTCCAGAGAGCAATCAATGATGCTCGCGAGGATTTCAACCCACTTGGCTTAAAAGAGTACTGGCGGGATCAGTCAAAGCTATACAATGTGGAAACTTACTCCAGGGTGGCTGACATAGAAATAAAGCTTCGCGATGACGTGAAGCAGCTTCTCATGCACGAGCACGGTGCCATGTGGTTGAAAAAAGGACTTCCGGAAAAGCTATTCACTCATCTGTCTACTGAAGCAGCAAAGAAGAACCGCCTCATCGAAAAAGATGAGGACGAAAAGACTCCTTGGGATTGCTTGAATTTGATTCACATCCGAGAAATAGTCATGCATGGCGCTCAATGGAGCACGCTTTTCCAGAAGAGCTTCACTATCCCGGGCCAAGAGTCCAAAAAGAAAGAGGATAAGACGAGCTGGCTCGTTAAGATGAATGGTATTAGAAATAACGCCGATCATGAATACAGTGTTTCGAAAGACGACGCAGATTACGTAGCTGCGATCCACGATTGGCTTATTCTAGGAGACCATACAGATATCGCCTCTCGTAACTCTGGAAGCGAACTTGAAGCCCAAGCCGACGATTAGCACGAATCGCCAGAGGGGGAATCGGCTGGAAATCAGTCCTTCGCCCGCTCCACATAAGCCCCATCGGCCGTCATCACCACCACGCGGGTGCCTGGCGCGATGTGCGGCGGCACCAAGGTGCGCACGCCGTTGGACAGCACGGCCGGCTTGTAGGATGACGAGGCCGTCTGGCCCTTGGTCGTCGGCTCGGTTTCGACCACTTCGAAGGTGGCGCGCTGCGGCAGCACCAGGGAAATGGCAATGCCGTTGAACTGCGACACCTGCACGGCCATGCCTTCCAGCAGGTAGGGCGCCATGTCGCCGACCACGGCTTCCGACACCGCGACCTGGTCGTAGCTTTCCGGGTTCATGAAATGAAAGCCTTCGCCGTCGCGATACAGGAACGTGTGCTCGCGCTCTTCCACATAGGCGCGCTCCACCTGCTCGGTGGTGCGGTAGCGTTCCGAGACCTTCACCCCGTCGCCGATGCGGCGCATATCGAGCTGCGTTACCGGCGTGCCCTTGCCTGGGTGGATGTTTTCGGCAAAGAGGATCACATAAAGCTTGCCGTCCTTGTCGACGACGTTGCCTTTGCGGAGCGAACTGGCGATGACTTTCACCACGGTTTTAAATCCTGCAAGAAGAGTTGACTGGCGTTTGCCAGCTTGTGCGGCGCTGGATGGGGGCCTAGCGCATCTTGGCCGCCGCCGCCAGCCCCCTTCCACCATGATCCGAGCCGCATGACCGAAGCTTCGCCCTGGTGGACGCCTGACGTTCATGCAGACCGCCGCCCGCGGCTGATGCTGCGCAACGGCATCGCCGCCAGCTTGCGCGACTGGTTCGCCGCCCATGATTTCGTCGAGGTGCAGACGGCCGCGCTACAGGTCTCACCCGGCAACGAGGCGCATCTGGCGGCTTTCGCCACCGATGCGATCGGGCCGGACGGTGCAAGGGCGCCGCTCTATCTCCACACCTCGCCGGAGTTTGCCTGCAAGAAGCTGCTCGCCGCCGGTGAGGTCAGGATTTTCAGCTTCGGCCCGGTCTATCGCAACCGCGAGCGCGGCCCCTTGCATCATCCCGAATTCACCATGCTCGAATGGTACAGGGTGGGCGAGGCCTATGAGAGCCTGATGCTGGATTGTGCGGCCTTTCTGGCGCTGGCCGCGACAAGGGCAGGGGCTACTCTTTTCTCTTTCCGGGGCCGCGACTGCGATCCGTTTGCCGAACCTGAACGGCTGACGGTGGCGGATGCCTTCTCTCGCCATGCCGGCATCGATCTGCTGGCCACGGTCGCCGCCGACGGCAGCACCGACCGCGACGCGCTGTACGCCGCCTTGACCCAGGCCGGCCTGCGCACCGCGCCGGACGACAGCTGGGCGGACCTGTTCAGCCGGGTGATGGTGGAAAAGGTCGAGCCGTTCCTCGGGCAGGGCCGCGCGACCATCCTGTGCGAATATCCGGTGACCGAGGCGGCATTGGCGCGGCCGAGCCCGCGCGACCCACGCGTGGCGGAGCGCTTCGAGCTGTATTGCTGCGGCGTCGAACTCGCCAACGGCTTTGGCGAGCTGACCGACGCCAAGGAGCAGCGCCGGCGCTTCGTCATCGAGATGGATGAGAAACAGCGCATCTATGGCGAGCGCTATCCGCTGGACGAGGATTTCCTCGCCGCCCTTGCCATCATGCCGCCGGCCAGCGGCATCGCGCTCGGCTTCGACCGGCTGGCGATGCTGGCCACCGGCGCGCAAAAAATCGAGGACGTGATCTGGACGCCTGTTGCCTGAGGCGCGGAAAGATCTGGCCTATTCGATTCCAGGGATCAAGACTGGACCGTGACCCCGAACCAAGAGACCACATGATCGGTACTGGATTTCACGGTCAATCGGGAAGATCTACAGTGGCTGCTTCTGAAACGGTCGAAATCGCCATTGTCGGCGCCGGAGTTGTCGGGCTGGCGACGGCACTTCGCCTTGTCGCGGACGGCCGCGAAATCCTGCTCATCGATCCGAACGAGCCGGGCTCCGGCGCGTCATCAGGCAATGCCGGAACGATCGCCGAATATGCCTGCATGCCGGTCGGCACTCCTGCGGTGCTGCGGGCGTTGCCAAAGCTGCTGCTTGATCCCGACAGCCCGTTTTCGCTGCGCTGGCCGGCGCTGCTGCAGCTGGCGCCATGGCTCGTTCGGTTCATGCGGCAATCGCTGCCGGCGGCCACCCGGGCCAATGCGCTGGCGCTCGCCGGACTGCTGGCCGACGCCCTCCCGGCCTGGGAAGACATGGCCGGGGAGGCCGGGCTGGAGGACCAGCTGCGCCGCAATGGCTGTCTTTACCTCTATCGCCGCGAGAGCGATTTTGCCGCTGGCGCCGGCGGCCGGGCAATGCGCGCTGGGTTTGGCATCCACCAAGAGGTGCTGACTCCCGAACAGGTGGCGGCGCTTGAGCCGGGCCTGCCGGCGACAGCAGCGCATGGCGTGTATTTTCCCGACTCGATCAATGTCACCGATCCGGCAATGGTGATGCGGCGGTTGCTGGGCGCGGTGAGTGCCCGTGGTGCATCGGTGAAGCAGGCTGAGATCACCGGACTGCAGGTCGAGGGTGACGGTGTCCAGCTCAGCGGACCCGGCGTTCGCATCAAGGCTGGCACGGTGGTGATCGCCGCCGGTGCACGGTCGCGCGCACTGGCCGCGCAGGCCGGCGACAGGATTCCGCTCGAGACCGAGCGCGGCTATCATCTGGAATTCCAGACCGAAGCGCCGCTGCTCAACCGACCTGTCTGTCCCGTCGATCTTGGTTTCTACCTGACGCCGATGGCGGGCCGCTTGCGGGTCGCCGGCACCGTCGAACTCGGCGGCCTGGTCGCGCCGCCAAATCCGCGCCGGCTGGCGCTGCTTGACCGTGGCGCCAGGCAAATTTTTCCCAGGCTCGGCTCGCCTGCCTCGCAATGGCTCGGCTTCCGGCCGTCCCTGCCGGATTCCAGGCCGGTCATCGGCGCTTCGCGCGGCAGCTCCCGCGTAATTCATGCTTTCGGGCACGGCCATCTCGGCCTGACGCTGGCTCCGATCACCGCGCGGCTGGTCGCCGACTTGATCGGCGGACGCGGCGATCCGGCTCGGCTCGCACCTTTCGCGGCGGGCCGTTTCGGCCGTTGATCGACCGATGCCCTCGATCTGAGTTAGTGCGCGAAAACCTGCTCCAGCGAGCGAAAACCCTTGAATTCCAAGGCATTGCCCGAGGGGTCGCGGATGAAAAGCGTTGCCTGTTCGCCGGGCTCGCCCTTGAAACGCACCATCGGCCGTTCCAGCCAGTCGATGTCGTCACGCGCCTCCAGCCGCGTCGCCAGGCGCTGCCAGTCGTCCATCAAGAGCACGGCGCCGAAATGCGGGATCGGCACGACAATGCCGTCGACCTTGCCGTCACTGGGGGCCTGTGCGGCCTGCGGACGCAGATGCGCCGACATCTGGTGGCCGTAAAGGTCGAAATCGACCCAGGTCGCCGATGAACGGCCGATCGCACAGCCCAGCACCTCGCCATAGAAAACGCGGGTTTCATCGAGATCACGGACCGGGAAGGCGAGATGGAAAGGCGTCATCGAAATGCTCCGTGCAAGCTGCGAACCGATTTTGCGTCACAGGGTTCGCGGTTTTGAACCGCCCACCCTGCATTTTGATTGAAGCCTATGCCATTGCACAAGCCGGACCGGAACAATAGATGGGTGGGCAACGGCCGCACACCGGCCGCACCAGCAGGATTTCAGGCATGACCGATATATCAGACGCAGCAAAATTGACCGACCGCGTCGCGGCCCTGGTCGAGGCTGCCAAGAAGGCCGGCGCCGATGCCGCCGACGCGGTGGCCGTGCGCGGCCGCTCGACCGGCGTGTCGGTGCGTCTCGGCAAGGTCGAGGCTACGGAAGCCTCCGAGAGCGAGGATGTGGCGCTGCGTGTTTTCGTCGGCGGCCGCGTGGCGAGTGTCTCGGCGACAGCGGCGTCCGACCCGAAAACGCTGGCCGAACGCGCTGTTTCCATGGCGAGAGTCTCGCCTGAGGATCCCTATCAGGGGTTGGCCGACCCGGCATTGCTGGCCAAACAGACACGCGATCTCGATCTATTCGACGCCACCGAGGTGTCCGCCGACCAGTTGAAGGAAGCCGCATTGGCGGCGGAGGCGGCAGCGCTTGGCGTCAAGGGCGTGACCAATTCGGCCGGCGCCAGCGCCGGTGCCGGCCTCGGCGGCCTGGTGCTGGCCACCTCGCACGGCTTCCTCGGCCACTATGTCGGCTCGCGGTTCTCGCGCTCGGCCAGCGTCATCGCCGGCGAGGGCACCGGCATGGAGCGCGACTATGAATTCTCATCGCGCCAGCACTTTGCCGATCTCGATGCGCCCGAGGACATCGGCCGCAAGGCCGGTGAACGCGCGGTGCGCCGCATCGGCGCGCGCAAGGCAGCGACCGGGCCGGTCGACGTGGTGTTGGACCCGCGCGTCGCGCGCGGCATCGCCGGCCATCTGGCCGGCGCCATCAACGGCGCCTCGGTCGCGCGCAAGACCTCGTTCCTGCGTGACATGATGGGCAGGCAGGTGGCCGCCTCCGCCATCACCGTCACCGACGAGCCGCTCCGGTTGCGTGGCCAGGCCTCACGGCCGTTCGACGGCGAAGGCGTCGAAGGCGAAAAGCTGTTGATGGTCGAGAAGGGCGTGCTCAACCATTGGTTCCTGTCGACCTCGGCCGCAAGGGAACTGGGCCTCGTCACCAACGGCCGCGGCGCCCGCGGCGGCTCTTCCGTGACGCCATCCTCCACCAATCTCGCCATCGAGCCGGGCGAGCGGTCGCCGGAAGAGCTGATCAGATCGCTCAAGACCGGCTTCTATGTCACCGAGGTGTTCGGCCAGGGCGTCGACATGGTCACCGGCGAATACAGCCGTGGCGCCTCGGGTTTCTGGATCGAGAACGGCGAGCTGGCCTATCCGGTCGCCGAGGTCACCATCGCCTCGAACCTGAAGACCATGTTCCTCAACATGGTGCCGGCCGATGACCTCGACCGTAATTTCGGCACCGCCGCCCCAACGCTCCTGATCGAAGGCATGACCCTTGCCGGAGCATGACTTGACCATAGCCGGGGCCACCGAAGATTTGCCGCTGCTGCGCGATGCTGCCCGCGAGGCGGGGCTCATCGCCATGCGCTACTTCGGCAACAGCCCGCAAGTCTGGATGAAGGGCGGCACATCGCCGGTCAGCGAGGCCGACCATGCCGCCGACGCCTATCTGCGCGAAACGCTGCTGGCGGCGCGGCCGGACTATGGCTGGCTGTCGGAAGAGACGGTCGACGATCCGGTCCGGCTTTCGGCACGCCGCACCTTCGTCGTCGACCCGATCGACGGCACGCGCGGTTTTCTGGAAGGCCAGCGCACCTGGTGCGTCAGCGTCGCCGTCGTCGAGCGTGGCCGTACGCTGGCCGGCGTGCTGGAATGCCCGGCGATGGAGGAGACCTATTGGGCGCTGCCCGGCCAGGGCGCCTTCCGCAACGGCAAGCGCATTGCGGTTCGCAAGCTTGCGGAAACGGCCGAGATTTCCGGGCTGAAGCAGTTGACCGACCTGATGCCGGCCGAATGGCAGGCGCGGCTGAAGCGAGCGCCCTACAGCCCTTCGCTGGCTTATCGGCTGGCGATGATCGCCAATGGCGCGCTGGATGCCACTTTCGTCAAGCCGAATGCGCATGACTGGGATATCGCGGCGGCCGACCTCATCCTGCGCGAGGCCGGCGGCCAGCTGCTCGACCAGCACGGCCGCGCTCCGCTCTATGCCGGCGAGGTGACCCGTCACGGCGCCCTTGCTGCCGGCAGCGGTGAATTGCTGGCCGTGCTCGCCGGCGTCATCGCCGGCCTGGACGCGTGAAGGCGTTTTCCCCGGCGAGATGAATTCATCTCGCCCTAAAGGTTCCAAAGTTGGCGGCTTTGGTCTAGACCTGTGACAAACTCACGATATGTGAAGGACCGACATGGCCGCGGAAGACGGAAAGAAACAGCTTTTGCATCTGGTGTTCGGTGGCGAACTCAAGAAGCTTGGCGGCACCGAATTCCGCGATCTCGAGGGCCTCGATATCGTCGGCATCTATCCCGACTATCAATCCGCGCACACGGCGTGGAAAGCCAAGGCGCAAGCCAGCGTGGACAACGCCCACATGCGTTACTTCGTCGTTCATCTGCACCGGCTGCTGGACCCCGACAACAAGGCTGCCGGTTGACTTCGATGGAGCATGACCTGGCGAAAGGGCCAGCAAGCGATGCCGCGCCCACGGGCAGGGGACGCAGCCGCACGACCAAGGCGTTCTGGCGCAAGATTCGCCAACCGCTGGCGCAGTCGCGATTCGTCAAGAACGCAATCGCCAGCCTGTTCGCCCAGTTCGTGCGCTTCGTGCGCCTCACCAATCGCGTCGTCGAGGGATCGGCACGGTTTTCGGGCGGTGCCTATACCGAATTCGAGCCTGGCATCATCGCCTTGTGGCACGGCCAGCATCTGCTGACGCCGGCCTATTACCCCAAGCGCAAGCCGCTGGTCGCCATGGTTTCGCGCAGTGCCGATGCCGAGCTCAACGCTTTGATGCTGGAAAAATTCGGCATCGAGGCTGTGCGCGGCTCCGGCGGGCGGGAAAATGCCAGGCACCTCGACAAGGGTGGGGCAAAAGCGCTTATCGCCCTGAAAAAGTCGCTCGCCGTCGGCAAGAACGTCGCCATGATCGCAGATATTCCGCACGGCACGCCGCGAGACGCAGGGCTTGGCATCGTTCTCCTGGCGCGCCTCTCGGGCCGGCCGCTTGTGCCTGTCGCCATCACCACCAGCCGCCGCAAGGTACTGGAGAAGAGCTGGGACAAGACCACCATCAACCTGCCGTTCGGCCGTTCGTCGATCGTCATCGGTCAGCCGATCTTCGTGGCGGCCGGCGCCGATGACGCCGAAATGGAGCGCAAGCGCCAGGAAGTGACGACCGCGCTCAATGCCGCGACCGCCGAGGCCTACCGTCTCGTGGATGCCCCGCGATGAGCGGCCGCTGGGCGCGAGCCATGCTGTCGGCATACCGTTTCGCGGGTGCGGCCGCCTATCCGCTGGTCGGGCCCTATGTGGCCTGGCGCACCTCGCGCGGCAAGGAAGACCGCTACCGCCGCCGCGAGCGCTATGGCGTCGCCGGCCGCGCGCGCCCCGACGGGCCGGTGATCTGGATCCACGCCGCGAGCGTCGGCGAGACCATCGCCGTCGTGCCGCTGGTCGAAAGCATTCTCGACTACGGCGTCAACATCGTGCTGACGACCGGCACGGTCACCTCGGCGCAGGTCGCCGACGAGCGTCTCGGTGATCGGATCATCCACCAATACGTACCGCTCGATCTCAAGCCGGCGGTCAGCCGGTTCCTCGATCACTGGCAGCCGGATCTGGCGATCATCGCCGAATCCGAGATCTGGCCGATGACCATCCTCGAGCTTGGCGCGCGCCGCGTGCCGCAGGTGCTGGTCAATGGCAGGCTGTCCGACCGCTCGTTCAAGTCGTGGAAGAAACGGGCCAACATCGCCGAGGCGTTGTTCGAGAACCTGGCTCACGTCGTGGCGCAGTCGGATGTCGATGGCGAGCGGTTTCTGGCGCTCGGCGCCCGGCCGGTCACCGTGTCGGGCAATCTCAAGGTCGATACCTCGCCGCCGCCCGTCGACGAACGGGCGCTGGCGACGCTGCGGCGGCAGATCGGCACGCGCCCGACCTGGGCGGCGATCTCGACCCATGACGGCGAGGAAGTGGTCGCGGCTGAAGTCCACGCGACGCTGCACAAGCGCCACCATGGTCTCCTGACGATCGTCGTTCCGCGTCATCCCGATCGCGGCGAGGCGCTTGCGGCACAAATTTCCGGCATGGGCCTGAAGGTCGCGCGACGCAGCAAGGGCGACAGGATAGCCGCCGACACGGATATATTGCTCGGCGACACGATCGGCGAGATGGGGCTCTATCTCCGGCTGACCGAAATCGCCTTCGTCGGCCGCTCGCTGACCTCCGAGGGTGGCCAGAACCCGCTGGAGCCGGCCATGCTCGACACGGCGGTTCTCGCCGGGCGCAATGTTCAGAATTTTCGCGAGGCCTACCAGCGTCTCCTCGACAGCGGCGGCGCCAAGCTGGTGCGCGATCGCGACATGCTGGCCGGCGCCGTCAATTTCCTCCTGACCAACGAAGTGGCGCGCCACGAGATGATGGCGGCGGGTGTGGCGACCGTCGACGAGATGCGTGGCGCGCTGGCGCGCACGCTGAAATCGCTTGAGCCCTATATCCAGCCGCTGGTCGTCAAGTCGCGCCTGAAGGGCGCGAACGGTCGCTAGCGTGGCCTCCGAAGCACCACCATTCTGGTGGGAAGAGCCGGACTGGCGGGTCCTGGCACTGTCGCCGCTATCGGCCATCTATGCGGCCGCCGCCGGCCGCGGCATGCGGCGGGCCAAGCGCGAGAAGATCGAAGCACCCGTTCTGTGCATCGGCAATTTCACGGTTGGCGGCACCGGCAAGACACCGGTGGCCATCGCGCTCGCCGAGCAGGCGAAGCGAATGCATCTCAAACCAGGCTTCCTGTCGCGCGGCCATGGCGGCTCGTTCGCCGAGCCGCATGTCGTCGATATCGACCATGACAGTGCCAGGCACGTCGGTGACGAACCGCTGCTGCTCGCCGAGCACGCGCCGGTGGCGGTGACACCGAACCGCGCCGCCGGCGCCCGGCTGCTGCTGGAACGCAATGGCTGCGATTTCCTGATCATGGATGATGGCTTCCAGAGCGCCCGCATCCACATCGACTACGCGCTGGTCGTCGTCGACGCGCGCTATGGGATCGGCAATGGCCGCGTCATTCCGGGCGGGCCGCTCAGGGCCAAAATCGTCGACCAGTTGGTCTTCACCAGCGGGCTGTTGAAAATGGGCGAGGGCACTGCCGCTGACAGCGTGGTCCGCCAGGCGGCACGCGCCGGCCGGCCGATCTTCGAGGCCCATACAGAGCCAAGCGGCAAGGCAGGGCTTGCCGGCAAGCGGTTCCTCGCCTTCGCCGGTATCGGCCATCCCGAGAAATTCTTCGACACGGTGCGCGAAGCCGGCGGCGAACTGGCGTTGACGCGGCCGTTTCCGGACCATCATTTCTATGCCGAGGACGAACTTGCCGAGTTGGTGGCGACCGCACGCGCCGAAGGGCTGGTGCTCATCACCACCGCCAAGGACGCCGCCCGACTGCGCCACGGCGCCTCACAGGACTTTCTCGACCGGCTCGAGGTGCTGGAGATCGACACTGTCTTCGAACTCGATCACGTTCCCGAGCGCATCATCGACGAGACGCTCGATGCCTGGCGCCAGCGCAAGCTGAAGGGTTAACCGCGTTTACGCAGCTCCGGATGCATCTCGATTTCGCGGCGCAGCGAGGCGGTGGCGCTGATGTAGGGCTCCTGCCTGGCGACGCTCCAGTATTTCAACTCGTCGAGCGGAATGCTTTCGCCTGTCACCGCGCAACGCACGAACGCGCCGGGACTGGTAACCTGGAAGTCGCCATCCAGATAGCGGATGCGGGCTTCCTTGCCGCCGGGGCCTTCGAAACGGTTCATCATGCGGGGACGCCAGGGTTCATGAGGATTTCATCGCCATAAATTCCCGGCGAGGTCAAGCATGCGACAAGCCTGAGACAATGCTGAACGCTTATTGTGAGGCGGAAAAATGGTGTTGGTGGGCCGCAATGGACATTTCCTCCACTCGTCTTGCCGCCTTGCTCAGGGAAGTGATGACGCCGCAGGCCGTGCCCTCGGGGCAGGCTGATCCAGTCATGACGGCACTGGTCAAGGCGCTGGTCCAACCGCCGGCGCCGTCTCTGCTCGCACAACAGACAGCGCCAGCGCTGTTGACTTTGCCGGCCGCGCCAATGGCCGTCAAATCGCAGCAGATCGCATCGGCTGGCATCGTCGATGCCTATCTTGCCCAACTTGAGACGGGCGAAGAGGCGGCGTTGGCAACGATCGCGGCGAGAAAGGCAAAACCCGAAGCCGAAACGCCGCGAGCCTTCTTGCCGCCTTCGACAACGGCCAATGATAATGCTCCTGCCAAGGTTGCGGGGCTGTCATTGCTGTCGCTTATCCCGCCGCAGGCTCCAGTCCCGCGCAACGCTGCCGCTTTGGGTGCATTGGCGGGCAGGCACAGGCCGGTCAATCAATCCCATGGTGCGGCGCCGAACCCTGAGCACTTGCTGGTGAAGGTCGGCTTTGTTTCGATAGTGGCCGGTTTGCTGGGAACCGTGATCCTTGGGTTCGTTCTGTTGTTGCTTCGCTGAGCTTCGAATCGGCTGGTTCTCGATATATGCCCGGCGGAAGGCCTACCGCTCGGCTTCGATGAACGCCTCGATCTTTTCCGGCGCCAGCCCGGCCTCCGCCGCGATGCGGCGGGCGAGGTCGGCGGCTGCGGTACGCGGCCGCCCGATCGGCCGGTCGAGCCAGTAGGACACCGGATTGAGCGCGGTGCGCTCATCGACGGGCGTGATGCGGCCCGATTGCAATTGATGCCCGGTCAGGGGTGGGCGTGCCAGCGCGATGCCGAGCCCATAGGCGGCGGCGTCGAGCACCAGATTGTAGTCCTCGAAGCGACGGTCCTGCGGGCGCGGGCGATAATCCATGCCTTGCGCGGCAAACCAGGCGCGCCAGGCAGACGCGTCGGAATCGTTGATCAGCGGATATTTGAGCAGCCGGGCAGGGTCGCCGCGGCCGATCTCGCAGGCAAGCTCGGGTGACGCGACGGGGAAGACATGTTCCTCGAAAAGCTGCACCGAGACGCGGCCCGGAATGCCGCCGCGTCCACAGCGGATGGAGAGATCGATGCCCTCATCGGCAAGGTCGGCCTGGCGGATATCGACATC
This sequence comes from Mesorhizobium sp. M7A.F.Ca.MR.148.00.0.0, assembly GCF_003997735.1. Taxonomy (NCBI): domain Bacteria; kingdom Pseudomonadati; phylum Pseudomonadota; class Alphaproteobacteria; order Hyphomicrobiales; family Phyllobacteriaceae; genus Mesorhizobium; species Mesorhizobium sp. M7A.F.Ca.MR.148.00.0.0. The sequence continues at coordinate 14,024 of NZ_RZTB01000048.1, forward strand.
GAGCACGATGCGCAGCTTCGAGGGATTGTTCTCCAGAGCCGCCATGCGCGGCATCAGCCACAGCCCGCTGACCGAGGGGATCGAGGTCAGCCGCACCACCGCCGTGCCACGCGGCTCGACCCAGCGGTCGGAATGGGTCGATATCAGCGCAAAGGCTTCCGCCGTGCGCAGATGCAGCCGGTTGCCCTCGATCGTCAGCGAGACGCCGCGCGCCCCACGGTCGAAGACTTTCAATCCCAGCCAGTCCTCGAGCTTGGCGATCTGCCGGCTGACGGCGCCATGGGTGATGTTGAGCTTTTCGGCGGCCGCCGAAAAGCTGCCTGTTCGCGCCGCCGCATCGAAGGCGCGCAGTGTTTCGAGCGGTACCATTGTGTCCGAGCTGTGATCCATAGTCACAGGTGATCCTCGATTTGGTCGTTTGTCAACTGGCCTGAAATGGCGTTTTCTGCCTTTCAGGACCGAAGAATGCGAGGGCAGTGAGATGAACGCAATGACGGGCACGTTGAATTCGACACAGCGGATGGACACCACGGCAGCCATTGCTGTCGCGCTGACGGTGGTTGGTTGGGCCTCCGCCTTTCCGGCGATCCGCGCCGGTCTCGCTGCCTTCGGACCGCTGGAACTCGGCGCGTTGCGCTTTGCCATCGCCGCGGTGCCGGCGGCGATCTTCCTGGCCATCAAGCGCCCGGCGCTGCCAAGGCTCGACGAAGTGTGGCGCCTGGTCTTTGGCGGCGCCATCTTCGTCGCGCTCTACACCGTCATGCTCAATTTCGGCGAACTGACCGTCTCTGCCGGTGCCGCCGGCTTCATCATCAATGTCAGCCCGATCTTCACCGCCATCATGGCGATGGTCCTGCTGGGCGAGCGCTTTTCGGGCATGGCCTGGGCCGGCACGGTGATTTCCTTCGCCGGCATTGGCGTCATCGCCATGGCCGACGGGAATGGACTGTCTTTTAACAGCGGTGCTCTTCTGGTGCTTGGTTCGGCCTTGTGCTCGGCCGTCAACACCATCGTCCAGAAGCCGCTGTTTGCCCGCCATCATCCGTTGACCATCTCCGCTTCGAACATGGTGCTCGGCGCACTATGCCTGGCGCCCTTCCTGCCGTCGGCCTTTTCGCAGGCGGCGGTTGCCGACACAGCAGGCCTCGGCGCCGTCATCTTTCTTGGCATCGTGCCCAGCCTGATCGCCTATGCCGCCTGGGCGACCGCACTGTCGCGTCTGCCCGCCGCACGTGCCTCCAACTTCCTCTATCTGGTGTCGCCGATGTCCGCGCTGATCGGCTTCTTCTGGCTGGGCGAAGTCCCCACGCTGCTCGGCATAATCGGCGGCGCGCTGGCGCTGGGCGGTGTCATCGTGGTGAATTTGAAGAGATGAATATTGCCGGCCGTCCGCTTCCCTCATTCGGGAACGATGCCTCGGTCAAACGCGTTTAGCCGGTGTTTATTCGACGGAGGTCCGAATGCCGGGTGCAACGACGCACCGACGCATGCAACTGGGTGATCTATCCATTTTCTATCGCGAGGCAGGGCCGCCAGAAGCACCTGTCTTGCTGTTGCCGCACGGCTATCCCTGCTCTTCGTTCCAATTCCGCCGACTGATGCCGGCGCTCGCCGACCGCTGGCGAACGATTGCATTCGACTGGCCGGGCTTCGGATACAGTGGCACACCAGATCCGGCCGCCTTTGGCTATGATTTCGACGCCTATTGCGACGTGCTTTCCAAACTTGCCGATGAATTCGGTCTCGAACGCTACGCCTTGTGGCTGCATGATTACGGCTCGCAGATAGGACTCCGGCATGCGATCTCGCACCCGGAGCGGATCAGCGCCCTGATCATCCAGAACGGCGACATCTACGAGGACGTGCTTGGCTCCAAATACGCCACGATCAAGGCTTGGTGGACCGACAAGACGCCCGACAAGCACCGTCCGCTCGAGGCCGCGGTAAGTGAGGACGGGTTCCGGGCCGAGTTCATCGGGGAAGTGTCTGACGACGTCGCCACGCGCGTGCCGCCCGATCTCTGGAGCCTCCACTGGCCATTGATGAACACGCCGGTTCGTCGGCAGATCGCCGTCGGTCTGATGGAGAAGCTGGAAGCCAATCTCACCTGGTTTCCGCGCTACCAGGCTTATTTGCGTGAACACCATCCGCCCACGCTGGTCCTTTGGGGGCCAGAGGATGGCTATATGCCCGCGGCGTCGGCACGGGCCTATCATCGCGATCTGCCCGATGCGGAACTGCATCTGATCGAGGGGGCGGGTCACTGGCTGCTGGAGACACATTTCGACGACGCGCTGCCGCTGGTCCGCGATTTCCTGGCTCGTGTTCACGGCTGATCACAGCCGGCGTCCGCCATGCTCAGTTTGCTGTCCGCCTGACTGAAGGAGAACCTCATGCCGACCAAACCGACGATCGCGCGCATCTGGCGCGGCCGCACCCGCCGCGACGTTGCCGACGCCTATGAGCCATACCTGCGTGCCGAGGGTATTCCGCCCCTCGAGAAGACAGCGCTTGGCGTCCAATTGCTGCGCGAGGACCGCGATGCCGAGACGTGGTTCACAACCATCTCGTATTGGGCCGACATGCAGGCGATGACCGCCTTTACCAAAGGCGAACCGACCAAAGTCCATCAACTGGACCGCGATCCCGAGTTCCTGATCGAACTGCCGGAGCGGATCGACATCCACCGGATACTCGTCGATCGCCAGGGACTGCGCTGAACGGCGAATTTGGTGGTTCGCAATCTCGCCTTCTTCGCGGTGATGTCGCTGATCTGGGGTCTGACCTGGGCGGCGATCAAGCTCGGTCTCGATGACGTGCCTCCGCTCCTGCTGGCGGCGGCACGCTATTTGCTGACCGCCGCGCTTCTGGCAACAGCGGTGCGTGGAGCCGGCGCGGCGTTCGCCCACGGGCGAACGGGGCGGACGATAATCTCGGCATTGCTGGTCAACACCAGCACCTACGGTCTGCTTTTCTGGGGAATGCAGCACGTGCCCTCGGGATTGTCGGGGCTGGTCAACCTGGCGCTGATTCCGATCCTGCTGTTCGCGATTGCCGCATTCACCGGCGAGGAGCGGCCGACCTGGCGCCACGCTTCCGCGCTCGCTATCGGCAGCATCGGGCTGGTTGGGCTGTTCTGGACGCGGCTTGGCGCGGGAAGCGGTTCGGGCGGCTATCGCCGTCCGAAAAGCCGTTCGATATCCGCCAGCTTGAGTTCGATATAGGTTGGCCGGCCGTGGTTGCAGGTGCCCGAGCCAGGCGTCGCCTCCATCTGCCGCAGCAGGGCATTCATCTCCTCGGCCTTGAGCAGGCGGCCGGAGCGCACCGAGCCGTGGCACGCCATGGTCGCGGCTATTTTGTCCAGCCGCTCCTTCAGCGTGTCGACCGTGTCGTTGTCGGCGATCTCGTCGGCGAGGTCGCGCACCAATTGCCCGACATTGGTCTCGCCCAGCATCGACGGTGTCTCGCGCACCGCGACGGCGCCGGGACCGAAGCGCTCGATGCCGAGACCGAAGTGGGCCAGCGTTTCCGAATGCAGCGCAAGCCGCTCGGCATCCTCCTCCGGCAGGTCGATAATCTCGGGCAAAAGCAGCATCTGCGAGGGCACCGGGCGCGAGTGCAGCGCATTCTTCAGCGCCTCGTAGACCAGCCGTTCATGCGCCGCATGCTGGTCGACGATGATGAGCGAATCCCTGGTCTGGGCGACGATGTAGTTCTCATGCACCTGGGCGCGCGCCGCGCCCAGCACCGCGCCGAGCAGGGTCTCGGCCGCTTCATCCTGCCCTGCGCGTGCATCGGCGCTGGCAAGCGGACCGGCATCGAAAGCCGCTTGCTCGTTTTCACGCAAGCCGCGCTGCTCGAAGCCCGCACCCTCGAAACCCGTATCGAGCGGTCGCTGCGACGACCGGACGGGATCGAAGCCGGACGGGCCCGACGCGCGGTAGGCCGCGTCGTAGCTGCGGTGGCCGTTTGCCGGTCCGCCGTGGCCGTAGGATGCGGCCCCTGGCCGGAACGCCGCCATCATGCCGGCGGCACCCGTAGTGGCGGCGCGGACGCCGGCATCGGCCAGTGCCTGTCGAATTGCCCCGACGATCAATCCGCGCACAAGGCCGGGATCGCGGAAGCGCACATCGGCCTTGGCTGGATGGACATTGACGTCGACGATGGCCGGGTCGAGCGTCAGGAACAGCACCGTCACCGCATGGCGGTCACGCGGTAGGACGTCGGCATAGGCACCGCGTATGGCGCCGGCGATCAGCTTGTCGCGCACCGGGCGGCCGTTCACATACGCATATTGCTGCAGCGCGTTGCCGCGGGTGAAGGACGGGATCGACACGTGGCCGGTCAGATGCACGCCTTCGCGCATCGCATCGATGGCAACCGAATTGTCGGGAAAGTCGGTGCCCATCACCTGGGCGACACGGCGCAGGCTGCCTTCCGCGCTTTCATCCGCCGCCGGCAATTCCAGCGTCGAGCGGTCCGAGCCGGCCAGCGTGAAGCGCACGGCGGGGAAGGCGATGGCGATGCGCTTGACCACATCGCTGGTGGCCGAGCTTTCGGCGCGTTCGCCCTTCATGAACTTTAACCGGGCCGGCGTTGCGAAGAACAGGTCGCGCACCTCGATCGTGGTGCCGCGATTGGCCGCCGCCGGCCTGACAGGCAGAACGCGGCCACCCTCGATGCCGATCTCGGCGGCGCTGTCACTTGCTGCCGTGCGCGAGCGGATCGACAGTCGCGACACCGAGCCGATCGACGGCAGCGCTTCGCCGCGGAAGCCCAGCGAGCGGATGTCGTTGATATCCTCGGTGAGCTTGGAGGTGCAATGACGTGCGATCGCCAGCGCCAGCTCCCGTTCGGGAATGCCGGAGCCGTCATCGGTGACGCGGATCAGGTTCAGCCCGCCGCCGGCTGTGACGATCTCGACGCGCGAAGCGCCGGCATCGAGCGCATTCTCAACCAGTTCCTTGACGACGCTCGCCGGACGCTCGATGACTTCGCCGGCGGCGATCTGGTTGATCATCGTTTCGGAAAGCTGGCGGATGGGCATGGCAGCACTATAGGCGGATTCGAGACGGATGCGGAAGGATTCGGTGTTGCGGAACAGTGGATAGGCTGGCGAGACAGCACCTCCCTGCGGCCTGCCAGAGGG
>NZ_RZTB01000048.1:19182-44888 GCF_003997735.1 Mesorhizobium sp. M7A.F.Ca.MR.148.00.0.0
CCCTCTGGCAGGCCGCAGGGAGGTGCTGTCCCGCCGACTTCCAAGGGACTGGGAGGCGCTGTCCCTCACGCTTGCTCCGCCAGCCAGTCTCGCACCTTGCGGGCGTTGTCGCTGAGTTCCCGGTTCTTCGGCCAGACGACATAGAACGCCTTGCCGGTCTTCAGCACATGATCCGTCACCGGCACCAGCAAGCCCGACGCCAGCAGCCGCTCGGCGAGGTGCCGCCAGCCGAGCGCGATGCCCTGGCCTTCCATGACGCCCTGGATCACCAGGCCGTAGTCGTTGATGCGCAGGCCGCGCGCGGTATCGCTGAGATTGGCGCCCGCCGACTGGAACCATTCGTCCCAGCTGGCCGCCTCGCGATACGGCTCCTCCAGATGGATGAGGCGGTGCGTGGCCAGTTCGGCAGCGGATTGGGGCAGGCCGAACTTTGCCGCATAAACGGTGCCGGCGACGGGAAATATCTCCTCGTCAGCCAGCGGCAACGAATGATAGTCCGGCCAGTCCCGCGGCGCGCCGCCGCGCACGCCGAGCGGAATGCCTTCCGCGATGATGTCGAGGTCACGGTCGGCGGTCTGGATACGCAGGTCGATGCCCGGCAGTTCGTCGCGGAACTGCTGCAGGCGAGGCATCATCCAGAACGAGCCGAACGCGGTCGAGGCAGCCAGCGTGACATGACCGCCGGTTGCCTGCAGGCGCAGATCCTCCGCCGATTTGCGAATATGCGAAAGGCCGAGCGAGACATCGGCATGGAAGCGCTCGCCGGCCTCGGTCAGGAGAACCTGGCGGTGGCGGCGCTGGAACAGCTTGGCGCCAAGCCGTTCTTCCAGCCCGCGCACGGCATAGGAGACGGCGGCCTGCGTCATGCCGAGCTCGCGCCCGGCGGCGGTGAAGCTCGACAGCCGCCCGGCCGCCTCGAAGACGATCAGGCTGCCGGCCGAGGGCAGGAGGTGGCGCAGGCTTCGCATAAGCTGAGCTTATACAAGAGATCAGGATTTTCCAGCGTCACATCACCATTTTGTCGCGTTAGGCTCCTTCATGAGTGGAATGGAGTTGCCATGAACGCACCGGCCCCTGAAGTGACCGAACATGCCAACCGCCGCAGTGGCGGCCGCCTGGGACGCAAGGCCCTGCGCGGAGCTCCGGTAACGTCGTTTCCGACCCTGGTCCGCCAGATCCCCGTCTACCAGATGGTCCCCGATGAGGCGGTCGAGCTGATCCACGAGGAGTCGCTCTTGATCCTCGAAGAGGTGGGATGCGAATTCCGCGACGACGAGGCTATCGCACTGTGGAAGGCGGCGGGCGCGGATGTCTCGGAAACTCGTGTGCGGATCGACCGGGCCCTGCTGATGGAACTGGTATCGAAGGTCCCGTCGGAGTTCACGCTCAATGCGAGGAATCCGCAGCGTACGGTGCGGGTGGGCGGCAACAATACCATCTTCGTGCCGATGTATGGCGCGCCCTATGTGCGTGACCTCGACAACAACAGGCGCTACGGCACGCTCGCGGACCTCAACAATTTCCACAAGCTCGCCTACATGGCGCCGGCGCTGCATTCATCGAGTTCGGTCATTTGCGAGCCGATGGAAATCGCGGTACCGAAGCGTCACCTCCACATCATCCATTCCGCGCTTAAGCATTCCGACAAGCCGTTCATGGGCATCGTCACGTCCAAGGAGCGGGCGGAAGACACGATGGCGATGGCAGGCATCGTGTTCGGCGAGGATTACGTCCGCGACAATCCGGTCCTGGTGTCGATCACCAACTGCAATTCGCCGCTGGTGTGGGACGCCACCATGCTGGACGCGATGAAGGTCTATGCCCGAAGCAACCAGCCGCTGATCCTCGCACCCTTCGCACTGTGCGGCGCCTCGACGTCGGCGTCGGCCGTCGGGGCAGTCGCGCAGGTCAATGCGGAAGCGCTGGCGGGCGTCGCCTTCACGCAACTGCTGCGCCCAGGGTCGCCACAGATCTACGGGCAGTTCATGGTCACCGTGGACATGAAGACCGGCGCTCCCATGGGCGGCACGCCGGAGGCGGCCCAGATGATGTACCTGATGGGCGCGCTGGCGCGGAAATACAAACTGCCGTGGCGCACCTCAGGCTTCCATGTCGGATCGAAGCTCAACGACGCCCAGGCGGGCTACGAGGCCAACATGCTGATGCATGCCGCCATCCTCGCCGGCGCCAACTACATCTGGCACTCCGCCGGGTGGCTCGAGGCCGGCCTGAGCTGCGGCTATTCGAAGTTCGCTACGGACTGCGAACAGCTGGTTGGCTGGTACAAATATGCAGGCGGCCTTCCGTTCGACGATTTCAAGGAAGCGATGGCAGCGGTTCGCGAAGTCGGGCCGCAGGGCCATTTCCTCGGCACCAAACACACGCTCGAACATTTCGAGTCGGCCTTCTTCATACCCTCGATCATGGACTTCAATTCGTACGAACAGTGGAAGGCAGAAGGGGCGAAGGACCACGACACGCGCGGTCGCGAGAAGGCGCGCAACATGCTGGCGGATTACGAGGAGCCGAAGCTCGACGAAGGCATCGCCGATGGCCTGATGGATTTCATCGCGCGGCGCGAGGAGAGGCTGCCGGACAGCGTCAGTTGACGCGAAGAGCCAAGATCAAAGGGAACCAGACGGGAGGAAAAAATGGCATTCTTCAGAAGCAGTGGCGATCGCGTGCCGAGCGCTATCGAAGCAATGGCGGTCGAAGCACGCGCGGGTCGTGTCGATCGGCGCGAGTTCCTGGCGCTGGCAAGCGCCTTCGGCGCATCGACGGCGCTTGCCTACGCCATGATCGGCCTTGCCGTGCCGGATCGGGCCTTGGCCGAAGAGCCGAAGAAAGGCGGAACGCTGCGCGTCTCGATGTCGGTGAAGGGGCAGAAGGATCCGCGCACCTACGACTGGGTTGAGCTGGCGAACATTTCGCGCTGCTGGCTGGAGCCGCTTGTCCGCTATACCAGGCAGTTCACCTTCGAGCCGGTTCTGCTCGAAAGTTGGGATATCAATGACGACGCCACCGAATACGTGCTGCATGTGCGCAAGGGCATCACATGGAACAACGGCGATGCCTTCAACGCCGATGACGTCGCTCACAATCTGACGCGCTGGTGCGAGAAGAATGTCGCCGGCAATTCCATGGCCGCCCGTGTCGGCGCGCTGATCGACGCAAAGACCGGCAAGGCCAGGGATGGCGCGATCACCAAGGTCGACGACAACACGGTCAAGCTGAAGCTAAGCGAACCAGACATTTCACTGATCCCGAATTTCACCGACTATCCGGCGCTCGTCGTGCATCGCAACTTCGATGCCGACGGTGCCGATCCGATCAAGAAGCCGATCGGCACGGGACCGTTCGAACTGGTCTCCTACGATGTCGGCCAGAAGGCGGTCGTCAAGCGTCGTGAGAATGGCAAATGGTGGGGTGGTGAAGCGCCGCTCGACAGCGTCGAGTTCATCGACTACGGCACCGATTTCAACGCCACCGTGAACGCGTTCGAATCCGGTGAGATCGACCTCAATTTCGAGTCGCCCGCCGACTTCATCGACATTCTCGACAAGATGGATCTGGTGAAATCGGAGGTGGCGACGGCGACGACGCTGGTTGCCCGCACCAACATCACCCACAAGCCCTATGATGACCAGCGGGTGCGCAACGCCCTGCAAATGGCCGTCGACAACAATGCGGTCCTCCAACTCGGCTATGCCGGGCGAGGCACCCCTGGCGAAAACCACCACGTTGCCCCGATCCATCCGGAATACTATCCGCTGCCCAAGAAGACACGCGACGCCGCCGGCGCCAAGAAGCTGATGGCGGAAGCCGGACAGGCTGACTTCGAGCATGAGCTGATCACCATCGAGGACGATTGGCAGAAGAATACCGGCGACGCCATTGCCGGCCAGCTGCGCGATGCCGGAATCAAGGTGAAGCGCACGGTGCTGCCGGGTTCGACCTTTTGGAACGACTGGACGAAATATCCCTATTCGATGACGATCTGGTACATGCGCCCGCTTGGCGTCCAGGTGCTGGCGCTCGGCTATCGCACCGGCGAGGCCTGGAATGAATCGGCATATTCCAACCCCGATTTCGACGCCAAGCTCAAGCAGGCGCTATCGCTCATCGACGTGGAGAAACGACGCGAGGTCATGAAGGATGTCGAGCAGATCCTGCAGGATTCGGGCGTCATTATTCAGCCGTTCTGGCAGAAGCTCTACAGCCACCAGAACAAGAAGGTGAAGAACTATGGTGTCCACCAGACATTCGAGATGGACCTTCAGAACGTCTGGCTGGACGGCTGAAACAAGGCGCGGCAGGACTTCATGAGCCGCAAAAAAGCCGATATGCAGGATGCGTGGTATTGATAGGCTCAAGCCATCAAAAGCCGGAGATTCTGCATGAGACTGACAGTGCTCGTTGCCGCCCTTTCGATAGCCCTGCCGGGCGCCGCCGTCGCCGGACCGGCGTCCGACGCGGTGAAGTTCTTCTATGTCCCGGCGGTCAAGTTCGAGGCCGACGAACAATATCGGGATCGGTTCACCGAACCGGTGACGAAACTGTTCGAGCTGAACGACCAGGCAACGAAGACGAACCCGGACCAGGTCGCCTGCATCGATTTCGATCCTGGTCTCGACGCCCAGGATTTCGATCAGAAAACCGTCTCGAAAACGCTGAAACTGTCTGAGAAGCTGGATGGCGATAACGCACAGGTCACGGCATCCTTCAGCCTGTTCTCCGAGGGCGATGATTCCAAACGTGAAATGCTCTGGTCGCTCAAGAAGATCGACGGCAAGTGGAAGATATCGGACATCGCTTCCAAGACCAGCGACTGGACGCTCAGCGCGCTGGAATGCATGGCCGGCCAGACGCCGGAGTGAAGCGATGGCCCATCGCCGGTTCCTGGCGCTGTCGGGTGTGTGCCTGCTGGCGGCTCTGAGCGGCGCCGCCGCGCAAGGCTTGTTGGGTGCGCCGCCGGCAAACGCCCCGGCCGGCACCCAGCCGGGCGACAGCGGGGCACCGCCCGCAAATGCGCCGGGCGGAGCGGCGGAACCGGCCACGCCGCCGGTGGGATGGTCGCCAGCCGAAGCCGCGCCCACCGCACCGATCCAGCCGGGCTCGCCGACCGCCGTGGTGCGGCCGTTTTACGATCAGGTCGGACTGGAGATCGATCCGGCCGAGCGAAGCCATTTCATCGATCCGGCCAAAACCGTGCTCGACAAGAGCGACGCGTTGCGCAAATCCGGGCAGGGCGAGTGCCTCGACCCCAACATGGCGCTCGACAATGCCGATTACGACAAGGCCGAGATCGACAAGAGCCTGAAGACGCTCGAGGCGATCAACGGCGACCAGGCCAAGGTCATCGTCGCCTTCGTCATATCGGGCAACCCGCACCGGCTGGAATGGAAATTCAAGAGGGTCGACGGCGACTGGAAGATCACGGACCTATTGTCGGTGACCGGCGAATGGGCACTCAGCCAGTATCAGTGCGAATGATGAGCGAGCTCAACCCCGCCCGCGATAAGGCGCTACCCCGGTGTCGGGCAGCCAGGCGCCTTCGGGCGGAGCGCCGGTTTGCCAGAACACATCGATCGGAATGCCGCCGCGTGGATACCAATAGCCGCCTATGCGCAACCACAGCGGCTTGGTTGCCGCCACGATGCGGCGGCCGATCATTACGGTGCAGTCTTCATGGAAGGCGCCATGGTTGCGAAACGAGGTCATGAACAGCTTGAGCGACTTCGATTCCACCAGAGCCGCGTCGGGTGCATAGTCGATGACGATATGGGCGAAGTCCGGCTGGCCGGTGACTGGGCACAGCGAGGTGAATTCCGGGCAGGTAAAGCGCACGATCGCCGGCGGGCCGTCGCCGCGCGAAAACGGTACGGTCTCCAGGACCGCTGCTTCGGGGCTTTGTGGCGTCTCGACGTGCGCGCCGAGCTGGGTGAGGGTTTTGGTGTCGATCATGGGCGCTATCCTTGTCGCATGCGCCCGGAGTGCGTGCGGGACGACATGCTTGAAAACGAATTTTGCCGCTTATTAGCACAATTTGAAACCGCAGGAAGACGATGACCAGCAACGATCCGCTTCTCCAGCCCTACCAGCTCAAACACCTGACGCTGAAGAACCGGGTCATGTCGACCAGCCATGAGCCGGCCTATTCCGAGGACGGCATGCCGAAACAGCGATACCGGCTCTACCATGCCGAGAAGGCCAAGGGCGGCATGGCGCTGACCATGACCGCCGGCTCGGCGGTCGTCTCGCGCGACAGCCCGGCCGCTTTCGGCAATCTGCATGTCTATGACGACAGGATCGTGCCATGGCTGGCCGAGCTCGCTGACGCCTGCCACGAGCACGACTGCAAGGTGATGATCCAGATCACCCATCTCGGCCGCCGTACTGGCTGGAACAAGGCCGACTGGCTGCCGGTGCTCTCGGCCTCGCCGGTGCGTGAGCCGGCGCATCGCGCATTCCCGAAGACGATCGAGGACTGGGACATGGAGCGCATCGTCGCCGACTATGCTTCAGCCGCCCAGCGCTGCGAGGCCGCCGGCCTCGACGGCATCGAGTTCGAATCCTACGGCCATCTGATGGACGGCTTCTGGTCGCCCGCCACCAATCATCGCGACGACGAATTCGGCGGCTCGCTGGACAATCGCCTGCGCTTCACCAACATGGTGCTCGATGCCGTGCGGTCAGCCGTTGGCGACAAATTCGTCGTCGGCATCCGCATGGTCGCCGACGAAGATTTCGAAAAAGGCCTGTCGAAGGCGGAGGGGATCGAAATCGCCAGGCGGCTGGCGGGCTCCGGCAAGGTCGATTTCCTCAACATCATTCGGGGCTCGATCGAGAGCGATGCGGCACTGACCAAGGTCATCCCGGTGACCGGCATGCGCTCTTCGCCGCATCTCGATTTCGCCGGAGAGGTGAGGGCGGCGACGAAATTCCCGACCTTCCACGCGGCGCGCATATCCGACGTGGCCACCGCACGCCACGCCATCGCCACCGGCAAGCTCGACATGGTCGGCATGACCCGCGCCCATATCGCCGATCCGCACATCATCAAAAAGGTGATGGAGGGGCGCGAGCATGAGATCCGCCCCTGTGTGGGCGCCACCTATTGCCTCGACCGCATCTATGAGGGCGGTGAAGCGCTTTGCGTCCACAATGCCGCGACCGGCCGCGAGGCCGAAATCCCGCATATCATCGTCAAGACCGAAGGACCGAAGCAGAAAATCGTGGTCGTCGGAGCCGGCGCCGGCGGACTGGAGATTGCGCGGGTCGCGGCTGAGCGCGGCCACAAGGTGATGGTGCTTGAAGCATCGAGCCAGGCCGGCGGCCAGGTGCGATTGGCGACGCAGAACCCGCGCCGCAAGGAGCTGATCGGCATCATCGACTGGCGGCTGGCCGAACTCGACCGGCTCGGCGTCGAGATCCGCTACGACACCTGGGCGGAAAAAGACGATGTCCTGGCGCTGTCGCCCGATGTGGTGGTGGTCGCTACCGGCGGCCTGCCGCAGAACCCGCCGCTGACATCAGGCGACAACCTTGTCACCTCGAGTTGGGACATCATGGCCGGCAGCGTCAAGCCGGCCGAAAATGTCCTGCTCTATGACGACAATGGCGGCCATCAGGGCATGGGCGCCGCCGAACTGATCGCCAATGCCGGCTCGAAACTCGAGCTTGTATCGCCGGAGCGTTTCTTTGCCCCGGAAATGGGCGGCATGAACCATGTGCCCTATATCAGGGCCTTCCAGGAAAAGGGCGTCACCATCACCATCAACACGCGGCTGCGTTCGGTGCGGCGTGAGGGCAACCAGCTGATCGCAGAGCTGGCTTCGGATTTCGCCGATGGCTGGCGCGGCGAGCGCAGGGTCGACCAGGTGGTGGTCGAGCACGGTACGCTACCGCTCGACGATCTATACCTCTTGCTGAAGCCGCTGTCGAAGAATGGCGGCGCGGTCGACTACGAGCGTCTGGTGAGCGGTGGCGACATCTTTCCCAAGCGCAATCCAGAAGGCGGCTTTGTTCTGTTCCGCATCGGCGACGCGGTCGCCTCGCGCAACATTCATGCCGCCATCTATGACGGCATCAGGTTCGGCTTGCGGATCTGAAATTAGCTATCGCCAGGATCGGTAGCGCGCGGCCGAAGCTTCCTGCAAGAGCCCCTAGACTGGACTTTCCCTGTCGTACTTGTAACGATCTAGGGTGATCCAAACGCTTGGGATCAGTTTCATTCTACTGCAAGTCTGCAGGGAAATCGCGAAGCAGTGCGTCTTCTGCCGAGAAAAGTTGACGAAAACCTAACAAAGTCCGGGGGGACAAGTTGACCAAGAAAGATCCGTTCGTTCCGCGCCAGACCAATACGGCGCTCTACATGCAGCTATACGAGAATGGATATTCGATTGCCGATATCGCCCGAGTGCAAAAGGCGTATCGTGTGTGTTGCGCGATGTTCAACGGCCGCTACCGCAAGACAGGACGGCCGTTCATCTGCCATGCGGTGGGGGCTGCGTCATCGGCCGCGCATTTCGATAAAAGCGTCGATCTTGTCTTGGCCGCGATGTTTCACGCTGCCTACGACAGCGGCCACTATCCGGACGGAAAGTCCAGCAGGCGCACCGATGCACACCGCAGATGGCTGGAGCAAACAATCGGTCCCCGCGTTGAAGGTCTTGTCGCCCGCCTAGTCGGACTGAAATTCGATACCGGAGACCCCGAGCGCCTTGTGGATGCCGGTGTGCCGGCCGGCGACGAGGACATCTTGTTCCTAGTGCTTGCCCATGAGGTGGATGACCTGGCGGACGGAGGATTGGCGTTTGCGCCCAAATACGGTCAGTCCATACGATCGAGGGTTGCTGCCTGTGCCACTCTGGCGAGGTATCTGGGCCGCGAAAATCTTGCCGTCACCATCGAAGGTTACGGTGCCCGCTACGAGACGATGGCGTGGGCTGCTCCCCTCCAGGAGACGAAGCTGATTGGCTTTCAGATTACGCCAAATTTACGCACATACCTCAAATTGCGTCGCCACAAGTTACGCGGCGAATCGGTCGAGGTGCTTTGACACCTTGCTGATCCCGCGATGCGCAATCCGCTGAGAACTGGCCGTCCTTGCCGGCTCAGTCGTCATAGCCCTGGATTGCCCCAAAGCTGTAACGGCGCAGCTTCAGCGCGGTGATCAAATTGGTCAGCTTCGTCTTGCCGTCGAAACAGTCCTGGAACATTTCGTCATGCATCAGCAGGATCAGCTTGCCGGGCTTGACGAAGCGGCCATAGCCGAACAGGTGATCGATCTCGCTGACCAGATGATCGACGCTCTGCACCGGCTCGCCATTGTCCTTGTGCACCCATTCATGGTCCCAGCCGTAGAGATAGAAGCCTGAGGCCGCGACAAACTCGTAGTCGGGCTCTTCACGCCCCTCCTGGGCGAGGCCAAGCGAGGTGTCGTTCTTCGACATGGAGGGCAGCCTGAACACGTCGCGCCCCGGCAGTCTTGCATGTACCACGGGCTTCAAGCCGAGCACCGCATTCGCCCGTACCATGTCGGCGACGACACCCTCGGTGTCGCCGTAGAAATGCCGGTAGTGATTGTAGGCATGGCTGTTGCTGTGGTTGCCGAGCGTCACCAGAGGAAGTTGCCTGGCGCGTTGGACGAGCGCTCTGTTGACGGCGCTAGCCTGTGCGTGCATGCCGACCATGAATAGGGTTGCAGGAACCTGCTCGGCTTCCAGCACATCGAGGATGTTGCTTGTGCCGTTCAGCGGCCCATCGTCGAAGGTAAGATATATTATGCGATCGGCCCCTTGGGCGGGAACCGCAAAAATCATAACCGCCGCCAGCACAAACCGAAACGGTGTCATCAGCCCCGATATCCGGTTGCGATCACGACAAGGCCGCCATGTCCACAACGGCTTGTCAAGGCGAGCCGGTGCATGTCGCCCAAAAGTGCGCAGCGGTTTTGGGATAACGACATGCGCAAACAAAAAGGCAAACCTATGCCAGGCTTCCTCGCAGCACCGTCAGCTTGGCCTTCTTGGGCATGCGGGCGGTCAGCCATTCCAGCGCCTTGTCGTGCGGCATCGGGAAGGCGATGGAGTAGCCCTGCACCTGGTCGCAGCCGATCGCCATCAGCGAATCGAGCTCGGCCTCGGTTTCGGCGCCCTCTGCGACGATCGAGATGCCAAGGCCACGCGCCAGCTCGGTGATGGCGCGGACGATCTTCGAGTTGTCGCCATTCTCATGGATGTTCTGGACGAAGCGGCGATCGATCTTCAGCCGGTCGATCTCGTTCGGGTTGACATGGCTGAGCGAAGCATAGCCGGTGCCGAAATCATCGAGTTCGAGATGGACGCCGGCTGCCCGGATGTGCCGCAGCTTGGCCGCGATGCCCGTCTTTTCGTCATCGAGGATGACGGATTCGACGATTTCCAGCGACAGTTTCTGCGGCGGCAGCCCGGCCTTTTCCAGCGTCTCGAACAAGAACGCATCGAAATCGTGCTCGCGCAGCTCGGTGCCGGAAACATTGACGGCAAGCCGTCCGAAGGCAATGCCGGCGCGATTCCATTCGGCCGCCTCGTTGATCGCCTTGGTGATGACGATGCGGCCGATCTCGGGCATGAAGCCGCATTTCTCGGCGACCGGAATGAACTCGCCGGGCGGGATCATGCCGCGCTCCGCATGGTTCCAGCGCACCAGCGCCTCGATGCCGCTGATCGTGCCGTGGGTCAGTGAGACCTGCGGCTGGAAATAGACCTGGAACGCCCGCTCGGCGATGGCGACCTTGATGTCGTGCTCGAGCTGCTTGCGATAGTCGAGTTCGCGGCGCAGCTCCTCGGAAAAGAAGGAGAAGTTGCCGCCGCCAAGCTTCTTGGCGGAGTAAAGCGCAAGATCGGCGTGGACCAGCAAATCCCCAGCATTGTCGGCGTCGATCGGATAGACAGCGATGCCGGCGCTGGCGCCTGGGAGAATGGTCGTGCCCTGGAAGACGATCGGCTCGTTGATATGTGCCAGGATGCGTCGCGCCAGCATATTGATGTCTTCGGTGCCGCCGGCGCCGCCGAGGATCATGACGAACTCGTCGCCGCCCAGGCGCACGCACAGATCCGACGCCCGGCAGGAATCGCGCATGCGCTGTGCCGTCACGACCAGCACATAGTCGCCGGCGGCGTGGCCGAGCGTATCGTTGATCTGCTTGAATCGGTCGAGATCGAGCTGGACGACGGCAAGGCGTTCGCGACGCCGGTGCGTGCCCTTGATCAGCGTGTCGAAATGATCGGTCAGGAACGTGCGGTTGTGCAGGCCGGTAAGGCCGTCATGCACCGCGATGAAGGCCATGGAGTTGCGCGCGTCGATCAATTCATGCGTCTTGCGCAGGATGGCGTTCGACATCGGCCTGAAGATGAAGAGCGCCACCAGTATGATGACGCCGATTGTGGCGTAGAACAGAGTGCGATGGAGAGCGAGCAGCTTCTCGGAGCGGTCGTCGGCGTCGGCAGTGATGCGCTGGCCAAGCGCGGCGTAGCCCGACAAGGTCGCATTGGCGACGGAGGCGTCGAGATTGACGCGTTCGTCGCCGCCTTTGTAACCGCCATTGCCGCTGAATTGCGATTCATAGGCCGAGATCAGGCGGTCGCCATTGGCGATCAGCCCGACCGAGAAATAGTCGAGGTGGAAGGGCTTGGCGAAAAGGACGCTTTCGATCGACTTCGGGTCAAGCTTGGCCGGCGATTGCGGATCGGCGCCCGTCTGATCGAGCAGCAGGTCGTAGTTCGTCTCGAACTCCGCCGTTGCCTGCTTGAGCGCGCTGACCAGCGCCGGTTGCTTGTCGCGTGAGCCGGCGCCCGTTGCACCGGCAAGGAAGACGATGCGCTGCGACAGCGTCTTTTGTGTGCTGACGATGTCGAGCAAGGTGTGATTGTGCTGTTGGGTGGCCATCATCTGCTGCAGCAGGATGAAGGAGGCGATCACCATGGCCGCAATGATCAGCAGGGCCAGCCAATAGCCGGCCTTGATCAGCAGTATGAGCTTGCCTGAAACGGTTTGCACCGGCTGCTGCGACATTTTCGGGGGCGGCCCTCTCGCCTACGGATTCTTGCCTAAAGATTCTTGTATGAGCACCATTGAACTGCAAACGTTAACAGGACCGGAAATCGACGGCTGCCCGGCGAGGGGCGGCTGTCGAAAGATCGCGAAATGGTTATCGGCTCGTTTAGCGCCGGACCGGCATTTGAGCGGTCATCGGCCAGAGCCCTTTGTCGCGGCGTCGTTTCCGCCGCCGCATGATGATCGACATCGGGGCGGCATCGTGCTGCTTGCCACCGATCCGGTCGTTTTTGCGATGGATTTTTCACGCGGACGAGACGACAGTCAGCCCACATCAAACGAGGCCTATCATGATCGCAGCATTCCTCTCCCACATCGACAGCGAGCTCGCGGGGCTCAAATCGGCAGGCCTCTTCAAGTCGGAGCGGGTGATCACTTCAACGCAGTCGGCCGAGATCGAGGTCGGCGGCGACAAGGTGCTGAATTTCTGTGCCAACAACTATCTCGGCCTCGCCGATAGCGCCGATTTGCGCAATGCTGCCAAGCAGGCGCTCGACCGCTATGGCTACGGCATGGCATCGGTGCGCTTTATCTGCGGCACGCAGGAAGAGCACAAGCAGCTCGAATCCACGATTTCCTCTTTCCTCGGCATGGAAGACACCATCCTCTACGGCTCCTGTTTCGATGCCAATGGCGGCCTGTTCGAGACGCTGCTGGGCGAGGAAGACGCCATTATCTCGGATGCCTTGAATCATGCCTCGATCATCGATGGCGTGCGGCTGTCCAAGGCCAAACGTTTCCGCTACGCCAACAACGACATGGCCGATCTCGAGGCGCGGCTTAAGGAAGCCTGGGACTGCCGCTTCCGGTTGATCGCCACCGACGGCGTGTTTTCGATGGATGGCATCATCGCCAATCTCAGGGGTGTCTGCGACCTCGCCGAGAAATACGACGCCATGGTGATGGTCGACGACAGCCATGCCGTCGGCTTCGTCGGCCGAAACGGCCGCGGCTCGGCCGAACATTGCGGCGTCGAGGGCAGGGTCGACATCATCACCGGCACGCTCGGCAAGGCGCTTGGCGGGGCCTCCGGTGGCTACACCTCGGGCAAAGGCCAGGTGGTCGACTGGCTGCGCCAGCGCTCACGGCCGTATCTCTTCTCCAACACGCTCATGCCGGCGATCGCCGGCGCTTCGATCAAGGTGTTCGAACTGATCAAGGACGGCGATGGGCTGCGCGACAAACTCTACGACAATGCAGCGCGCTTCCGGTCGCAGATGGGCAAGCTCGGCTTCACGCTGGCCGGAGCCGATCATCCGATCATACCGGTGATGCTGGGTGATGCCAGCCTGGCGCAGGAGATGGCCGCGCGCATGCTGAAGCGCGGCATTTACGTCATCGGCTTCTCCTTCCCGGTGGTGCCGAAAGGGCAGGCCCGCATCCGCACGCAAATGTCGGCGGCGCATTCCAGTGCGGATATTGACAGGGCGGTCGAGGCGTTTGCCGCCGTCGGGCGCGAACTCGGGGTCATTTCCTGAAAGGCTGGAATCGAAAAGCGATTCCGGATCAAGAGATTCAAGGGACAAAAGCATGTCGAACATGATGAAGGCGCTGGTGAAGGCCAAGGCCGAACCAGGCATCTGGATGGAAGAGGTGCCGGTGCCGGAGATCGGCCCCAACGACGTGCTGATCAAGATCAAGAAGACGGCGATCTGCGGCACCGACGTGCACATCTACAATTGGGACCAGTGGGCGCAAAAGACGGTGCCGGTGCCGATGGTGACGGGCCATGAATTCGTCGGCACGGTCGCAGATTTCGGCGCAGCGGTCACCGAATACAAGGTCGGCCAGCGCGTGTCGGGCGAAGGCCACATCGTCTGCGGCCATTGCCGCAACTGTCGCGCCGGGCGAGGGCATCTGTGCCGCAACACGCTCGGCGTCGGCGTCAACCGTCCTGGCGCCTTCGGCGAGTATCTGGCGATCCCGCAGCATAATGTCGTGCCGATCCCCGATGATGTGCCCGACGAGATCGCCGCGATCTTCGACCCGCTGGGCAATGCCGTCCACACCGCACTCTCCTTCGATCTGGTTGGCGAAGATGTGCTGGTCACCGGCGCCGGGCCGATCGGCATCATGGGCGCGCTCGTCGCGCAATGCGTCGGCGCGCGCAAAGTGGTCATCACCGACATCAACCCGCTGCGGCTGGCGCTGGCCAAGAAACTCGGCGTCCAGCATGTCGTCGACGCCTCGAAGGAGAAGCTGCGCGACGTCATGCCGGTGCTCGGCATGACCGAGGGGTTCGACGTCGGCCTCGAAATGTCGGGCGCCGCCCCCGCTTTCCGCGACATGATCGACACCATGAACAATGGCGGCAAGATCGCCATTCTGGGCATCGCGCCAACCGGCTTCGAGATCGACTGGAACAAGGTCATTTTCAAGATGCTGCATCTCAAGGGCATCTACGGCCGCGAGATGTTCGAAACCTGGTACAAGATGATCGCGCTTGTGCAGGGCCCGCTGGATGTCTCCGGCCTGATCACCCACCGCATCGGCATCGACGATTTTCAGGCCGGCTTCGATGCGATGCGCAGCGGCAGTTCCGGCAAGGTGGTGATGGACTGGTAGATGCCGCCTAGCGCAGGATTCTGTTTTTCATCAGCCATTTCACGGAGCGGGGCCATGCGTGGTTCGCACCCATGCGAAGATCGGTAAACCCCTCCGAAACATGTCTCCCGGTTTCGGCGTCAAGGATGCGAATGAACATAGTATGTTCCGTTCGGTTGACGCGCGTTACGACGCCAAGCAAGGCAAGCGACGCGCCGTGCTCCTTGGCAATCGGTCCTTCACAACCAGCGCAGTTGCGCAATCCGTGCGGCGCAGCAGCCTGTGTATCCCTCGCCGGCACATCAATTACTGTAAAGCGCCCAGACTGGGAGAGCATGTCCTTTGCAACTTGTGCCGATTCCGACAGATAGCGCCTGTCATATTCATCCGGGGGAATTATTCCCGCCCCGGCGCTCTTGTCCTCCAATTCGAAAGGGAACACTTCGATCGACATCGGCTTTGTCTGCTGGGCCTGCGCAAATGTGCAGGTGCCTACAAGCAGCGTCACCAGGACACTTAATGCGCGAATGCTCATCGTAGTCCTCCCGTCGGTGTAATGGGCATTATACGCGGCCTGACAACGCAAATCACGAACAAATCGAAGGCAATGCTATGCTTTGGCTGTGGTGGGAGCTCCCACGCAGTCTCGCTCGAACTCTGTCGTTCAGGGTGATTGGCTTGATCTTGGACTAACCCTTGCTCGGGACCAGGCTGGTCTCCAATGCAGCCAGTCCGCTGGTGATCGCCTTGCGCTCTTCAGCGCTGAGCCTTGCCAGCAAATCCCCTTCGAACGCCTTGGCCAGCGGCACCATCTCGCGATAGGCGGCAAGTCCCGTTCCGGTCAGCGTCAGATGTTCGATACGGCGGTCTTTTTCGTCCGGTTTTCGCGTCAGCCAGCGACGCCGTTCGAGCTCGGCGACAGCGCGCGAAACCTTTGTCTTGTGCATGGCCGATTGCTCACCGATTGCAGACGCCGTCATCGTTCCATGCTGCCCCAGCCCCGAAAGGGTGCGCCATTCCGGCCGCGTCAGGCCGTGGCTATCCTTGTAGATCCGCGAAAATTGGCGGCTGACGGCATCGGCAAGCCGGTAGAGCCGGTAGGGCAGGAAATTTTCCAGATTGAGAATTTCAGGCGCGTCGGACGCTTCGCTCTTGATCGCCATTTTTCAAAGCCGCCATTGATGGTTACATTTTCAATGGTTACAAATGAAACCAGTTTGGTCAATTGAGATCCATTCCGGGGAGGAAGCAATGGCCTTTTCCTACATGCCGGGCTTCGGCAACGACTTCGAAACCGAGACGCTGCCCGGCTCGCTGCCGCAGGGACGGAATTCGCCGCAGCGGCCGGCCTACGGCCTCTATGCCGAGCAGCTTTCGGGCTCGCCCTTCACCGCCCCGCGCGGCACCAATGAGCGCTCTTGGCTCTACCGGATCCGGCCAAGCGTCAAGCACACTGGCCGCTTCAAGCCTGCGAGCTATCCCTTATGGAAGAGTGCGCCCAATGTCGGCGACCATGAGTTGGCGCTTGGCCAGTATCGCTGGAATCCGGTGCCGATGCCGAAGGAGCCGACCGATTTCATCGCCGGCATGCGCAGCATCACCACCGCTGGCGACGTGCTCGGGCAGACGGGCATGGCGGCACATGTCTATGTCGCCAACACCTCGATGGTCGACGACCATTTCTTCAACTCCGACGGTGAATTGCTGGTCGTGCCGCAGGTCGGCGCCTTGCGCTTCGTCACCGAGATGGGCGTCATTGAGCTGCGGCCCGGCGAGATCGCGGTGCTGCCACGCGGTCTGGTCTTCAAGGTCGAGCTGGTCGACAAGGAGGTGCGCGGCTACGTCTGCGAGAACTACGGCGCCAAGCTGACGCTGCCCGACCGTGGCCCGATCGGCGCCAATTGCCTGGCCAATCCGCGCGATTTCAAGACGCCTTGCGCCTGGTTCGAGGAGAAGGAAACGCCGTGCCGGCTGACGGTGAAATGGTGCGGCAATTTCCATGTCACCGAGATCGGCCATTCGCCGCTGGATGTGGTTGCCTGGCACGGCAACTACGCCCCCTACAAATATGATCTTGCTACCTTTTCGCCTGTCGGCGCGCTGCTGTTCGACCATCCCGACCCGTCGATCTTCACCGTGCTGACCGCACCGAGCGGCGAGGAGGGCACGGCCAATATCGACTTCGTCATCTTCCCGCCACGCTGGCTGGTGGCCGAAGATACCTTCCGGCCGCCCTGGTACCACCGCAACATCATGAGCGAGTTCATGGGCCTGATCCATGGCCAGTACGACGCCAAGGAAGAAGGCTTTGTGCCCGGCGGCATCAGTCTGCACAATCTGATGCTGGCCCATGGGCCGGATGCGCCTGGCTTCGAAAAGGCCTCGCGCGCGGACCTGAAACCGGTCAAGCTCGACAACACCATGGCGTTCATGTTCGAGACCCGATTTCCGCAAATGCTGACCCGCTACGGCGCCGAACTCGAAACCCGGCAGGACAATTATATCGACTGCTGGGCGGATCTGAAGAAGCGTTTCAACGGCACGCCCGAGGGCGACTGGTCTTGAGCACCGAGCCAATGCCGGATCGGTTGGTGATTTTGGGCTCGAAGGGTGGCCCGGCATTGCGGCCAGGCGGTCCGTGGCCGAGTTCGTCGCTGCTGCAGATCGGCGGCCGCAGCATCGTCGTCGACTGCGGGCTTGGCGTGACGCGTGGCCTGGTCGACGCGGGCATCAGCCTGAAGGCGCTCGACCTGATCTTCATCACGCATCTGCACTCCGACCATGTCCTGGAACTGGGGCCGTTGATCCACACCGCCTGGACGGCGGGTCTGGCCACGCCCGTCGGCGTCTTCGGTCCGCCCGGCACTGGCCACTACTGGCGGCGCTTTTGCCAGGCGATGGAGTTCGATATCGAAATCCGCACCGTCGACGAGGGCCGGCCGGATATTCGAGGCCTGGTTTCGATCGTCGAATTCGGCGAAGGCCAGGTGCTCGAGCAGGGCGGCTTGACGGTTTCGGCGCTGCGCGTCGAGCATCCGCCGGTGACCGACTGTTTTGCCCTGCGCTTCGAACACGGCGGAAAAAGCGTGGTGTTCTCCGCTGACACGGCCTTCTTTCCGCCGCTGGCGGATTTTGCCCAAGGCGCCGATATCCTCGTCCACGAAGCCATGCTGGAGGAAGGCATCGAGCGGCTGGTGGCCAGGACCGGCAATGGCGCGCGGCTGAAAGACCACCTGCTCGCCAGCCACAGCTTTGCCGAAGAGGCCGGCAGCATCGCCAGCGATGCCGGCGTCAAGAGACTGGTGCTCAATCATCTCATTCCGGCCGACGATCCCGGGATCGGGGAGGCCGATTGGACTGCCGCTGTCAGGAAAACATGGGCTGGCGACTTGACGATCGCCCGCGACGGTCTTGTTGTAGGCTTAAGCAGCGCCAAAGCTGCAGCAGGAGAGGAAACCGCATGAAGCTTGCCACATTGAAGGACGGGACGCGCGACGGAAAACTCGTCGTTGTCTCGCGCGACCTGACACGCTTCACAGACGCCTCGTTCCTGGTGCGCACGCTCCAGGCGGCGCTCGACGACTGGCGCCGCATCGCCCCGCATCTCGCGACAATAGCGGAATCGCTTGAGAACAACGCGATGCCGGCGGAGCGCTTCCACGAGCATGACGCCCACTCGCCGCTGCCGCGCGCCTATCAATGGGCCGACGGCTCGGCTTATGTGAATCATGTCGAACTGGTGCGCAAAGCGCGCGGCGCCGAGATGCCTGCGAGCTTCTGGACCGACCCGCTGATCTACCAGGGCGGCTCGGACGCTTTCATTCCGCCACGCCATCCGATCCGCATGGCTGACGAAGCCTTCGGCATCGACATGGAAGGCGAAGTCGCCGTCATTGTCGACGACGTGCCGATGGGCGCCAGTGTCGATGAGGCGCGCGCGGCGATCCGGCTGGTCATGCTGGTCAATGACGTCACGCTGCGCGCGCTCACCGGACCGGAACTGGCCAAAGGTTTCGGTTTTTTCCAGTCAAAACCGTCCTCGGCGTTTTCGCCTGTCGCGGTGACGCCGGACGAACTGGGTGATGCCTGGGATGGCGGCAAGGTCAGCCTGCCGCTGCTCGCCGATCTCAACGGCAAGCCGTTCGGCCGGGCCAATGCCGGTATCGACATGACCTTCGATTTTCCGGCGCTGATCGTTCACGCAGCAAGGACACGGCCATTGGCGGCCGGCACGATCATCGGCTCGGGGACCGTCTCCAACAAGCTCGACGGCGGGCCGGGCAAGCCTGTTTCGGCCGGTGGCGCTGGCTATTCCTGCATCGCCGAACTGCGCATGATCGAGACCATTGTGTCAGGCGAACCCAAAACGCCGTTCCTGCGCTTCGGCGACACGGTGCGCATCGAGATGAAGGACAAAGCTGGGCATTCGATCTTCGGCGCCATTGAGCAGAAAGTCGAGAAATACGAGAGGTAAGGGCATGACGGGGGACTATCTGCTGGCCGGTGTCTGGGCACTCGCCATACTGGCGGTCTTCATCCAGGCGATCCGGCTGAGCTACCGCATTGAGGCGCGATCGCCCGGCCTGACCAACCGCAGCGGCTTTCCGCGCAAGGCGATGATGTTCCACACCATCACCAACATGAACGTCGCGCGCGACGAGGAAACGCAAGCCATGCGGCGGCGCATGAACCGGCTTCTGCTGATCGTTCTTGCCGGATTCGCGATCATGGGGGCAGGCTTGCATCTGATGCGGGCAGGGGGATGATCTCGTGAACCTGCTCGACCATCTGCGCCGTATGGCCGGCAACAATCTGTGGTCGAACGACCGGCTCTACCGCGCGGTGCTGTCGCTCCAGCCAGGCGAGTTCGAGGCCGAACGCACCAGCTTCTTTCCATCGATCAAGGCGACGCTCAACCACATCCTTGCGGTCGATCTTCTCTACCTCGATTTTCTCGAAGAGGGTGGTCTCGGTGCTGCCGCCCATGACGACTTCGTGCCCCTCGACGAGCCGGGGGCGTTGTTTGCGGTGCAGGTCGCAGCCGACCGGCGGCTGATCGCCTTTTGCGATAGACTGTCGGCCGACGACCTCGATCGGCAGGTTATCACCGACCGGCGCGAGGACGGCATGATCCCCGAGCGCATCGGCGATATCCTCGCCCATGTCTTCCTGCACGACATCCATCACCGCGGCCAGGTGCACGCCATGCTTTCGGGGACGTCGGTCAAGCCGCCGCAACTGGATGAGTTTCTGCTCTATTATGATGCGAAGCTGAGGGAGAGAGAGGTCGAGCGGTTGGGGCTCTAATTAATCGTCAAGCCGCTCGGCCCTTTCAGAGCAGCGGTGGCGCCGATAGGTCTTTCCTTGCCGGGGGGCGGCAAGAGACGCGCTACGACCCTGCCGCGCCGGGTGATTATGATCTCCTCGCCGGCATTTGCACGCCTGACGAGTTCCGACAGTTTGGCTCTGGCTTCCGTAATAGAGACGTGCACGGCTCGACCTCGCTAGGCCCAACCTTAAGCCAAAGCCGGGCCGCAGCGAGAGTAACCTTACGCCGCTTTGCCGTCCACCTTGATCACGCCGCGCTTGATCTGATCCTGCTCGATCGATTCGAACAGCGCGCGGAAGTTGCCCTCGCCAAAACCTTCGTCGCCCTTGCGCTGGATGAACTCGAAAAAGATCGGGCCGATCACGGTCTTCGAAAAGATCTGCAGCAGGATCTTGGTCATGCCGCCGTCGACGACGCCTTCGCCGTCGATCAGGATGCCGTGCTTCTTCATCCGCTCGATCGGTTCGTCATGGCCGTTCACGCGGTCGTACGACATGTCGTAATAGGTCTCCGGCGGGCCGGGCATGAACTTCAGCCCGTTCTCGGCCAGCCTGTCGGTGGCGGCATAGATCTCGTCGGTGCCGACAGCGATGTGCTGGATGCCCTCGCCATTGTATTTCTTCAGATATTCGGCGATCTGGCTGGTCTCGTCCTTGGACTCGTTGAGCGGAATGCGGATCTTGCCGCAGGGCGAGGTGATGGCGCGGCTCACCAGGCCGGTGATCTTGCCGTCGATGTCGAAGAAATGGATCTGCTTGAAGCCGAACAGATTGCGATAGAAATCCCACCACTTGTCCATCTGGCCGCGATAGACATTGTGGGTCAGGTGATCGAGGTAATAGAAGCCGACGCCTTGCGGCCGCGGGTCGCGCTCGCCCAGCCACTCGAACTCGGCATCATAGGCCGAACCCTTCTTGCCATAGGTCTCGATGAAATAGAGCAGCGAGCCGCCAATGCCGATGATTGCCGGCACGTCGAGCGCCTTGTCGGCGCCTTCGTAAGGTGTGGCGCCCTTGGCAACCGCATGATCGAAAGCGTGTTTGGCATCGACCACCCGCCAGGCCATAGACGCAGCACAGGGGCCGTGCTTGTCGACGAATTTCATCGCATGCGAGCCGGGCTCGGCATTGACGACATAGTTGATGTCGCCCTGGCGCCAGATGGTGATGTCTTTCGTGCGGTGCCTGGCCACCGCGGCATAGCCCATGCGGGTGAACAGCTCGGCCAGTTTTTCCGGCTCCGCATGCGCGAATTCGACAAACTCGAAACCATCGGTGCCGGCCGGGTTGTCCTTGCTGATCCTGGCGGGCGGGGCGTCGTGCGGGAAGGGACCCATGATATTCCTCCGAAAGCTGGCCTGCCTGAAAAGGCCACCTGACACGATCATAACGCGGAGGAGGCGCACGGTGCTTGCATTCCAACGCTTGAAATGATGATGTCATGCGTGAAGCGTGCATGATGTGAGGAAAAACTATGGATGAGACGCGCATTGATCAGTTCGACCGCAAGATAATGGCGCTGTTGCAGGGTGATGCGCGGCTGACCAACAACGATCTTTCGGAGCGGGTGAACCTGTCGGCGTCGCAATGCTCGCGCCGCCGCCAGCGGCTGGAGGAGGACGGCTTTATCAAGGGCTATCGCGCCGTTCTCGACCGCGACAAGCTCGGTTTTTCGCTGGTCAACGTCATCTCGGTGACGCTCGCCACGCACAACCGCGACAATGCAAGGCGCTTCGGCGAGCTGGTGGCGCGGCTGCCTGAGGTGCAGGAAGCGCACGCGCTGACCGGCGAGATGGATTACATCCTGAAAGTGGTGACGCCCGACCTGAAATCGCTGTCTGAATTCGTCAACGGCGTGCTCCTGCCACACGAATCCGTGCAGCACGTGAAGACGGCGATCGTGCTGGAGACGTTGAAGGAGACCGGCGCACTGCCGATTTAAGCCCTGGCCGTTCAGCCCTTCGACTGCTGGATCAGCCCATAGAGATTGGTGCAGCGCGCGCCGGACCGGCAATAGGCGAAGACCGGGCCGTCGAGTTCGTCGAGCGCTTCGGCCTGATCCTCGACATTCTCGGCGGTGATCTGGCCGCTGATCACCGGAATGTAGCGGAAAGCGAGCCCTGCGGCTTCGACCGCTGCCTTGACGGTGTCGGCAGAAGGCTGGCCGGGCTGTTCGTCATCGGGCCGGTTGCAGATGACACTCTTGAAGCCGGCTTCCTTGATGGCGGCGACGTCCTCAGGCTGGATCTGGCCCGAAACCGAATAGTCCTCGCTGATTTCGCGGTATTCCATGGCAGCATCCTCGCAAACTGGTCAGGCGGCAGTCTTGCCACTCCCCGACATGGGCGGCAATCCGTACCGAAGGAATTCTCTGCCAAATAGACATTGCGTGCCGGAAAATCCAACCGGGCCGATGCGGCCCGGCTGGACGATCCTTCAAACTCAGCTGCCGAGAATGGCGCCTTTGATCTGACGGATGTTGTTGTGCATCATGTCGATATAGGTCGCGGCCGGGCCGTCGGGCTGCGACAGCGCGTCCGAATAGAGCGTGCCGCCGACCTTGATGCCGGTTTCGCTGGCGATCTGTTCGATCAGGCGCGGGTTGGTGATGTTCTCGACGAAGATCGCAGCCGCCTTGTCCTGCTTCACCTGATTGACCAGTTTGGCGACGTCTGCGGCGGATGGCTCGGAGTCGGTCGAGATGCCTTGCGGGGCGAGGAAGGTCAGGCCGTATGCGTGTTCGAAATAGCCGAAGGCGTCATGCGAGGTGATGACGACGCGTTTGCTCTCCGGGATCGAGGCAATCGCCGTTTTCACTTCACCTTCGACCGCGTCGAGCTTCTTCGTGTAGGTGGCGGCATTGGTCTGGTAGCTGACGCAGCCTTCCGCATCCGCCGCGCAGAAAGCCTCGGCGATGTTCTTCACGTAGATCCTGGCATTGGCGATCGACTGGAAGGCGTGCGGATCGGTGACCGTCTTGCCGCCGCCGGTGCCGGCACCTTCGGCCGCGTCGGCATCGGCGAATTCAGGTTTGAAATCGATCGGCGTCACGCCCTTGGTCAAGGTGATGATAGACGCCTTGGTGGCGCTGGCATCGACCAGCCGCTGCAGGAAACCTTCGAAATGCAGGCCGTTGACCAGAACGATGTCGGCCTTGGCCATGGCCACCGCATCGGCCGGGCTAGGCTCGTAGACATGGGCGTCGCCATCCGGCCCGACAATGGTGGTGACATGGATACGGTCGCCGCCGACATTTTTGGCGAAATCGGCAATGACGGTGAAGCTGGCGACCACTTTCAGCGGTGCCGCCAAGGCCGACGATGCGCCAAGGGCGGTTAATGTTATAACGCTCATCGCCAGGGCGGCATGGATCGATTTCAGCATAGACGGGTCTCCTTCTAGGGGCGGGGATCAGGCCGTTCTGTGACGGTGATGGATGATGCGCGCGCGCAGAATGCCGCGCGTGCCAAACAGGATCGAGGCGAAATAGACGACGCCGGCCGACAGGATGATGGCCGGGCCGGATGGCAGCGACGCGTGATAGGACAAAAGCAGCCCGGCGACGCAGGAGGCGAAGCCGATCAGCACCGCCAGCACGCACATCGGCTCGACGCGAGCTGTCCAGAAGCGGGCAGCTGCGGCCGGCAGCATCATCAGCCCAACCGACAGAAGCGTGCCGAGTGCCTGGAAGCCGCCGACAAGGTTGAGCACGACAAGGCCGAGGAAGATGAAATGCACCGGACTGCCGAGCCGGCTGACCGAGCGCAAGAACAGCGGGTCGAGGCATTCGGCGACCAGCGCCCGCCAGAAGATGGCGAGGCTGACCAGCGTCACCGCGACGATGCCGCCGATCAACGTCAGGGCCTCATCGTTGAGCGCCAGCACGGTGCCGAACAGCACATGCATGAGATCGACGCTGGACCCGCGGATCGACACCATCAGCACGCCGATGGCGAGCGAAATTAGATAGAACGCCGCCATCGAGGCGTCCTCGCGCTGTATGGTGAAGCGCGAGACGGCGCCGGCGCCGAGCGCGACGATGACGCCGGCGATCAGGCCGCCGATGGTCATCGGCAGGATCTCCAGCCCATAGAACAGGAAGCCGGCGGCCGCGCCGGGCAGGATTGCATGCGCCATCGCGTCGCCCGACAGGCTCATGCGCCGCAGCATCAGGAAGACGCCGATAGGGCAGGCGCCGAGCGACAGCATCAGCGAACCGATCAAAGCCCGCTGCATGAAGCCGAAATCGGCGAAGGGCGCGATGACAAGACCGTAAAGCATGTCCATCAGGCAGCCCTCGGTCCGACGCCGTGTCGATGGTCATGGTGATCGTGGCCATGGTGATCGTCACCATGAGCGTCCTCGCCCGGCTCGCACCAGGGTGCATTTTCTTCCCAAGCTTCGTGGAAGCGGCGGGCGCGCAACAGGTTGTCAGGTTTCAGCGTTTCCCTGGTTTCGCCCCAGGCGATCGGCTGGCGGGCGAGAAGCAGCGTTTCGGGGAAATTCTGCCGCACCAGGTCCAGATCGTGGACGACAACCATGATGGTGCGTTCCTCGCCGTGCCAGTGCTTGATCAGGGCAATGAGGTCGCCGACCGTCTTGGCGTCGACGGCGTTGAAGGGTTCGTCGAGCAGGATGAGGTCGGCGTCCTGCAGCAGGACGCGCGCAAACAGCGTGCGCTGCAACTGGCCGCCTGACAGCGTGTCGATCGGGCGCTTTTCAAAGCCGCCGAGGCCGACCGCCATCAGCGCCTTGCTGACGTCATCGCGATCTTCCTTGGTGTAGCGGCCAAGCAGGCCGCGTCGTGGCCAGAGGCCGAGCGAAACCAGATCCACCACCCGTGCCGGAAAGGAGCGGTCGAGCTCCGATTGCTGCGGCAGATAGGCGGCACGTACACCGGGCGCGCGGATAACCTCGCCGGCCATCGGCTTCAGGACGCCGACAATGCCTTTCATCAGCGTCGATTTGCCGGAGCCGTTGGCGCCGACCACAGCGGTCAGCGAGCCCTTGCGGATGGTGCCGTCGAGATGATGGATCGCCGGATGGCTGCCGTAGCCAAGCGTCAGGTCGCGGAATGTCAGGCAGGTATTTGTCATTCTGCGATCCGTAGGCGGCGAAATCCGGCTGCTGGCAGCGGCCGATTGGATATGTGATGTTATTACATTAGTCAACAAGCCAATCCGGCGGAATTGCGGCCGCAGGGTCAACTTGCCGTGTGTGCATGCCATATGCCGTTGGCCCAAGGGGATTCGACCTGGCGACCTTGCCCCAAGCCGGCCGCGACTCTAAAGAAGCGCAACCGTCACAGGAAGGAACCATCCAATGAGCATTCGTCGCATCGATGTCGGCCCGCGCATGAGCCAGATCGTCATCCATGGCAATACCGTCTATCTGGCTGGTCAGGTCGGCCAGCCAACCGGCAACGTCGCTTCGCAGACCAGGGACATCCTGGCGGCTGTCGACGAATTGCTGGCCAAGGCTGGCTCCGACAAGACCAAGATCCTGCAGGCGATCATCTGGCTGGCCGACATGAGCACCTTTGCCGAGATGAACGCGGAATGGGACAAGTGGGTGCCGCAGGGCAACACGCCAGCCCGTGCCACCGGCGAAGCAAAGCTCGCCACCCCGGACTATCTGGTCGAGATCATTATTACCGCTGCGATCTAAAGCGTCGACTTTCCCTTCTCCCCTTGTGGGAGAAGGTGTCGCCGAAGGCGACGGATGAGGGGTGTTCC
>NZ_RZTB01000490.1:0-312 GCF_003997735.1 Mesorhizobium sp. M7A.F.Ca.MR.148.00.0.0
TCGGCATTGTCAGCGTGCTTTTGTGGCTCGATTTCCGGCTCGGGCTGCTGACGCTGTCGACCATGCCGGTGCTGTTCATCGTGCGCCTGTTCTGGCTGCCGCGCGCCAAGGTCGCCTTCATGGCCGCGCACGAAACCAACTCGATCGCCAATGGCGCGCTGGCGGAAGGCATCCACGGCGTGCGCACGGTGCAGAGCCTGGAGCGCCAGCACGTCAATTTCGACCTCTACGACGAGAAGGTGCTGGCCAATCTCAATGCCCATCTGACCTCGGCGAAATACGCGCAGGTGATGGTGCCGAACGTCCACACGC
>NZ_RZTB01000491.1:0-311 GCF_003997735.1 Mesorhizobium sp. M7A.F.Ca.MR.148.00.0.0
AAGCGGCAGATATTGGGAGGCTACATTCATGCGGTGCGGCTCTCAGGTCTAGTTTCCATCCAAGCCCTGATATCGGATTCAAGCCATGCGACTCGGCCGGGGGAGATGCGACGCCGCTTAGGGAACAGGCCTGCCTTCAGAGTCGCGCGGTCGCGCTCGAACTGCGTTCCACTGAAGTGCTTCAGGGTCTTTGCCGACTGGCCGGCGGCCCAGGCAAGTGCCCGCTCGCCTTCCACATCTTCAAGCCAAAGATAGAGATCGTCGTCGGGAGCATCCAGCGTTGGACGGACATCAAATGCGTTCATGTCCGG
>NZ_RZTB01000492.1:0-311 GCF_003997735.1 Mesorhizobium sp. M7A.F.Ca.MR.148.00.0.0
GGTCATGGGGGACGACCAGGCCAACTTTGACTGTTACGTCCAGTCGACATGCGAGGCACTCCGGATGGAGGCTGCCGCCTTCGTCGAAGCCCTGGAGGACAGTCCTACATTGCGACCGTTCCTGTTGCGCTATGTCCAATATTTCCACGTTCAGACAAGCTACACCGCATCGATCAACGCACGGCAGAGCCTGGAAGTCCGACTGGCGAGATGGCTTCTGATGTGCAGCGACCGTACTGTCGGCGACCGGCTCATGATAACCCATGAATTTCTGTCCATCATGCTTGGTGTCAGGCGTCCGGGGGTTACCG
>NZ_RZTB01000493.1:0-311 GCF_003997735.1 Mesorhizobium sp. M7A.F.Ca.MR.148.00.0.0
GTGCAGGTGCTGAAGCCGGTGATCATCCCGCTGTCGATGCCCGGATTGGTCGCGGGTGCGGCGCTGATCTTCGTGCCGGTCGTCGGCTCGTTCATGGAACCGCGCATCCTCGGCGGCCGCACCGGCACCTTCTACGGCACGGTCATCGAGGACCAGTTCGTAGCCGTGTTCAACTGGCCGCTCGGTGCGGCGCTCTCCTTCATCCTGCTGGCGGTGGTGCTGGTCATCCTGGCGGTGGCGTCGCCGGTGCTGCGGAGGGCTGCGTGATGACGACGACCCGCATCCTCGAAGGACTCGGCCGCGTCTATATC
>NZ_RZTB01000494.1:0-311 GCF_003997735.1 Mesorhizobium sp. M7A.F.Ca.MR.148.00.0.0
GGCACCTTGTCTGCGACCTCCGCCTGAATGACCGAAACCACATGAACAGCGTGCGTGATCTGGGCATCAGCGGCACACAATCTGGCGATTGCCTGATGGCGATGATCGGGGGAAACGGCCTGTAGGACGGAACCTGGGGAAGCAGAGCCGCTTGACTGCCGGGCCAGACACTCCCGTCACTCAAGAAAGTACCGTCACGGGATCGCGGCACGCTACCGGCATCGGGCTGAGCTTTGCGGCAGGTGAAATCCGGCAGAGGACACAACCGACGATTCCTCATCCTCTTTCTCCACACTGACGAACTGCACAGC
>NZ_RZTB01000495.1:0-310 GCF_003997735.1 Mesorhizobium sp. M7A.F.Ca.MR.148.00.0.0
GTATAAGAGACAGATTCTCCTTTGATGAGTGTTCCTTCACCGGCTCGTCGCGATATCAGCGCGACCGGCATTTTCTTCAGACTATTGAGCTTTCCAAGGGGCGACAAGCGCGAACTGCCGAGACCATGCAGGCGGTTCGATGAGATGGCTGGTTGCCCCTGAGGCGGCCTGGGAGGCGTGCCAATACCGTCATAGGCTTTCGCCGTGGCGCGGGCAGAGATACGACGATATGGTCCGGTCCCGATCGGACCGGCTGGGAGACTTGGCAAGATACGCCTGTCTTGTTGTTGCCGTATTCCCAGCCTGCCCG
>NZ_RZTB01000496.1:0-310 GCF_003997735.1 Mesorhizobium sp. M7A.F.Ca.MR.148.00.0.0
TTCACCGCCAGCCGCCTGAGATTGCCGGACTTGTCGACTTCCTCATAGCCCATGAACTTCAGCAGCTCCTCGGTGGCGCCGCCATCCTTCAGCCTGAGCGATACCGAATGTAAACCGCGGATCGCCTGGTCGACCGGAACACCGCCTTTCGCCCAGGGCGCTCTGCCGTCACCCTTGCCCTCGACCAGCGCGAAGCCGTCACCATCCGGTCCGGCAAAAGCCAGGCGCTTCTCGCCGAAGGTCTCTTCGCGCGAGAGGCCGGTGACGCCCTCATCGGCAAAACGGCTTTCCCAATAGCCAAGCGTGCCTT
>NZ_RZTB01000497.1:0-310 GCF_003997735.1 Mesorhizobium sp. M7A.F.Ca.MR.148.00.0.0
TGGCGGAAGGAACTCCGGCTCGAGTCCCGTTGACTTCGGATGTTGCGAGGCTGGGTTGGAGCAAACTGTGCACCAATGAGAACGCAATGAAGGAGACATCATGGAACTCCGGCGGATTGCGGTGGAGTTAGACCTATTCCTCAAGATGACTGATGATGTCGCTCAATCCGAACAGTTGTTCGAACTGTTGTCTGCGTTTGCGCTCAATTTCGATTGCCCGTGGATTGCCTATGGGCCGCTCGCATCAGAGAGGGCTTTCAAGCCGAACCGAGAGGGTTCTGTGGTGATGTGGAATTATCCTGCTGAATGG
>NZ_RZTB01000498.1:0-309 GCF_003997735.1 Mesorhizobium sp. M7A.F.Ca.MR.148.00.0.0
CGCGCAGCTTTTCCTTCGAGGCGTCGACGACATGCTGGACGCCGAGTTTCTTGGCTAGCGCCAGCCGCACCGGGTTGATGTCAGTGATGACCACTTTGCGCGCGCCGACGCATTGGGCGACGAGCGCGCCCATGATGCCGATCGGCCCGGCGCCAGTCACCAGCACGTCCTCGCCGACCAGATCGAAGGACAATGCGGTGTGGACGGCATTGCCCAAGGGATCGAAGATCGCGGCAATCTCATCGGGCACATCGTCGGGGATCGGCACGACATTGTGCTGCGGGATCGCCAGATACTCGCCGAAGGCGC
>NZ_RZTB01000499.1:0-308 GCF_003997735.1 Mesorhizobium sp. M7A.F.Ca.MR.148.00.0.0
GGCGCCGCGCCAGCAGCCCTGATATGGTCATGCGGTAGCGCAGCGCGGTGACCAGAATGGCGCGCACAAGGCCGCGATCGCGCAAATCGAGCGCCTTGTATTGCGGGTGGCCATTCTCGTGATCGGTCAGCCCGTCAAGCGGTGTCCTGGCATCGATGACGGCGGCAAGCAGGCGCGCAGCCGCCTTGCGTGCGGCGAGACCGGCAACGAAGTCGCCGCCGTCCCTGTGTTCCTGATCACCTGAAACCGTGCGTCGTGGTCCTCTGTCCGCCACGCTCACGACCACCGGCCCTTGGGCCCGGTCGGAT
>NZ_RZTB01000049.1:0-43575 GCF_003997735.1 Mesorhizobium sp. M7A.F.Ca.MR.148.00.0.0
TCAGCAGGCCGAGCCGGAAATCCAGCCACAAAAGCACGCTGACGATGCCGAACAGCAGCACGATGTCGCCCACCGACATGACCGACGTTTCGAGGAATTCCTGCATCGAATTGACGTCGCCCTGCAGACGCGACATCAGCCGCCCGACCTCGGTCTTGTCCATGAAGCTCAACGAGACCCGCTGCAGGTGGCTGAACATGGCGCGGCGCAGATCGGACAGCACATTTTCGGCCACCTTGCCGACGACGCTTTCCTGCACATAGCTGGCGGCATAGTTGATCAGGATAATGACGGCGAAAGTGATGATCGAGGCGATCATCACCGATTGGTCGAGCTTGCCTGCCGTCATGCCGTGGTCGATGGCGTAGCGGATGACCAGCGGGATCGCCAGCTGAGTCAGCGTGAACACGAGCACGGCGGCGACCGAGATGAAGATCCGGCTCCGATACGGCTGCACGAAGCTCCAGATGCGCCTGACGATGCGGGGGTCGTAGGCCTTGCCGAAGACTTCTTCCTCGTCGCGATGCGAGCCCACGACGGCCCTTGTCGGCCGGCGGCTGGTATCTTCCTTGTCGTCGTCGGCCTGTGTCGACATCATGCGGCTCCCGCCACGACAGGCCGCTCATCGTCCGGTCGCAGCTGCAAATCGTAGAGCGCGCGATAGCGGCCACCGAGCGCCAGCAGTTCCTCGTGCGTGCCGCGCTCGACGATCCGGCCGCCCTCGACGAACAGGATCTGGTCGGCATGCATCAGCGAGCTCAGCCGGTGCGAGATGATGAGCGTGACGCGATCCTTGGCGAAGCGCTTCATCGCCGCCCGGATGCGCTGTTCGGTACCGGCATCTATTGCCGCGGTCGAATCGTCGAAGACCAGCACCGATGGCCGCAGCATCAGGCTCCGCGCAATGGTCAGGCGCTGCCGCTGGCCACCGGAAAGCGACGCGCCGCGCTCGCCGACAACCGTGGTGTAACCGGCCGGGAGGCCCATGATGTAATTGTGCAGCTGGGCGTACTCGGCTGCCTGCCCGATGCGGGTCTCGCGCGCCCAGGGATTGCCATAGGCGATGTTGTTCTCGATCGAGGTGGTGAACAGGAACGCGTCCTGCTGCACGACGCCGACGGCTTTGCGCAGCGATTGCAGCGTCACCTCGCGGATGTCCTGGCCGTCGATGGTGATCGTGCCCGAAGTGACGTCGTAGAAACGCGGGATCAGATGCGCGATGGTCGACTTGCCGCTGCCCGGTGGGCCGACAATGCCGATGGTCTCGCCGGACCGGGCCTCGAAGGAGATACCGGACAGCGTCGGCCGGCCGCCCGCGCCCTCATAGCGAAAGCCGACATTGTCGAAGCGCAGCACGCCGTCGCTGACGACGAGATCCCTGGCGCCGGGCGCGTCCTCGATGTCGAGCTCGGCGTCGAGCAGTTCGAACAGCCGGGTGCCGCAGGTCGAGGCGCGGGCGAAGGAATTGACCATCAGCCCGAGCTGGCGCACCGGCATCTGCAGGATGGTCATGAAGGTGAGGAACTGCGCCAGCGTGCCGACGCTGATCTGGCCTGCGATCACCTTCTGGCCGCCGAACCACAGGACCAGCCCCATGGCGGCCAGGAACGAGAAATTCATGGCGCTGGTGTTGGCGACGCGGATGTCGACGCGCTGATTGGCGAGGTCCAGTGCATCGCGCTTGGCGCGATCGAATTTTTCCAGCTCATGCCGCTGCGCTGCGAAGGCCCGCACGACACGGATACCGCCGAGGTTCTCATCCATCACCCGGCTCAGCACCGAGAGGCGCTCCTGCAACGTCAGCCAGGTGCTGCGCAGTTTGAGCTGGGTGACCGAGGACCGCCAGGCGACGAAGGGCACGAAGCTCAGACTGAGCAACCCGAGCACGGGATCGGTGCTGACCAGGAGATACGCGCCGACGCCGATCAGCACGCCGAGCAGCACCACGCGCAAAATGCCAGTGGAAAAGAACATGCGCACGCCGTCGAGATCGAGCAGGCCGAGCGTGATGAGATCGCCGGTGTGGACCCTGTCGTGGTAGGCGAAGCTCAGGCGCTGGATCTTCTCGTAGAAAGCCAGGCGCAGTTCATAGCCGGTGCGGTGGCCGACGGCCTCGCCATAGTAGTTCTGCGCCATTGTGAAGAGGCCGCGCAGGATCGAGACGACGAGCAGCGTCAGCGCCGTATTCCACAGCGCCTGTTCCGCGGCAGCGCCGGCACCCGCGGCCATGACGCCCTGCGCCTGGTCGATGGCGCGGCCCAGCAGGCGGGGAATGAAAAGCTGCAAGGTCGCGGCGATGAAGGTCGAGACGATGGTGATGGCGACCTGCCAGGGATGGCGCAGCGTCATGCGCACGATGCGGAGCAAGGTGCTGAGGCCCTTGCCCCAGGAGGCTTCCGCCACATGGGCAAACGATTTGCCGCGCTCCGGCGCGCCGCCGATTGCTTGCGTGTTCAAGGGAAATATCCAAACCAATCCGGAGGTTAGTCCGGACTAATAAAGCAGACTCAATTCAGATGGCACAATGGTACGCGTGTCCGACTTGGCCGTTCAAGAGCCAATTCCGGTATCGCACTGTGCCTGAACGGAAAGCGAGCATGCGACTGCGATCCGGCTGGCACCAGCGACGGAATCCTCTTGCTGAAGGGCGTTGGCCGGACGAGGCCAGCATCCGGCTGTACGCAAGCGACGGCCGGACGGCGTGCGATCTTCCATCCGGCCGGAATCCGGTCTGCTAGAGCCGGATGATTTCAGGTCGAATCGAGCTGAAATCTGAATCCGTCTCTAAATCAAAGAGATAGAGTATGATGTCGTCCGAAAACCGCTTCACACTTTTCGGCATCATGCTCTAGGCAGGTATCAGGACGGCGATACGATGGACGCCGACCTCCTTGCTTGTGTTCGTGGCCTCGTCGGTCTTGCCTTTGGCGCAGGTGTACATGTCGCCTTCCTTGAGCTTGAATTCCTTGTCGGCTTTCTTGATCGTGAATGCGCCTGAAGTAATGGTGCAGACCATGTCATTATCCATCACCATCTGAGGCGCGTGTGCGCCGGGCTGGAACACCACGTCGACGATTGCGATGCTCTTGTAGGCGGGAATGTCGGAGTCGCCGGTGCTGACCTCAACCGCCCTGACACCGGGCGCAATCTCCTTGCCTTCCTTCGGGCCGTATTTCTTGACCTTCGCTGATGCCGCCAGGGTGAACAGAGGCGTTATCGCGGCAGCCGTCACACCCAGAGCAATTGCAGACCTGCGATTCATGGTTTTCATTGCATCCTCCCACATGTTCGTCACGAACGAATGTGCATGACCACAATATATTAGCATGAACGAATATATTTGTATGCGAGGAAACACCCAAGCCCAGCGCGGGACCAGGAACTCCGGGCTTCCAGTGTCGGCAAATCAGCACGCCATGACAATGTTGCACCGCCTCGCCAGCCGTCGGAGAGGTTCCATGCATCGGACGACCTGCCTGCCGCTGAAACCGAGTTGCCGCGGGCCTTCGTACTGCTGTTGAGCCGTTCAAAAACCCTGGCCGTGCCGCCAGCAGGCGATCCGGTGGCCGGCCGCGACCTCCATGGCTGATGGTTCCGCCTTTCGGCAGTCAGGCAGAACCAGGGGGCAGCGGTCGGCGAAGGCGCATCCGGTGTTCGGGACACCGGTGGCCTCGATCTCGGCTGGAGCGGATAGTTTCGGCTCGGCCTCATCGGAAGAAGCGGCTAGCAGCAGGGCGGTATAGGGGTGGTTGGGGCCTTTGAAAATCTGGTCGGATGAACCGGTTTCGACCAGGCGTCCGCGATAGAGCACGCCGATCCTGTCGGCCATGTAGCGCACCACCCTGAGGTCGTGGCTGATGAACAGATAGGTCGTGTCCTTGTCGCGCTGCAGGTCGTTGAGCAGGTTGAGAACGGTCGCCTGGACGGAGACGTCGAGCGCGGAGGTCGGTTCATCGAGCACGACGACCTTCGGCACGCCGGCGAAGGCGCGCGCGATCGCCGCCCGTTGCCGTTGGCCCCCGGACAGCGAGCGCGATTTCTGCTCGGCCGTGGCGCCGGCGAGACGGACCGATGCCAGCAGGTGGCCGACGCGGGCTCTCACCTCGCTGCCGCGCAGCCCGGCGAGCCGGCGCAGCGGGCGGCCGAGGATGCGGCCAATCCGCTGGCGCGGGTTGAGCGTGCGATCCGGCGACTGGAAGACCATCTGCACGTCGCGGCGTTCGGCAAGGTTTCTCTTCTCGACGCGCGGCGCGACCGTCCTGCCGAACAGTTCGACCGATCCGGCGCTGGGCGCCTGCAGGCCGGTGACGATCCTTGCCAGTGTCGACTTGCCCGAACCGGACTCGCCTATCAGCCCGAAGGTTTCGCCCTGGCCGATGTCGAGATCGATGCCGTGCAGCACTGGCTGGCTGCCGAAGGCATGACTGATGCCTTTGCAGGCGATCGCGACCCGGCGTTCTTTTGGCAAGCCGGCGTCTTCGCCTTGGGCTATGGGGTGCGCTGGCACGCCGTCCGTCTCCGCCAGTCTTCCGTCCCGCTTGGTGTAGTTGAGCGCCGGGATCGAGGCGATGAGCGCCTTGGTGTAGGCGTGAGAGGGGTTGTCGAAGACATCGCCCGCAACGCCGCTTTCGACCACGGTTCCCGCCTGCATCACCGCCACCCGGTCGCAGGAGCGGCGGATCATGTTGATGTCGTGGCTGATCAGCAGGATGCTGGTTTTGTGATCCTTGCGCAGGTCGGAGAGGATGGCGATGATCTCGGACTGGACGCTGGCGTCGAGCGCCGTCGTCGGCTCATCCAGCACCAGCAGCGACGGGTCGAGCGCAATCGCGATGGCGATGTTGGCGCGCTGCTGCATGCCGCCGGAGAGTTCGTGGGGATAGAGATCCAGCACACGCTCCGGATGGCTGACGCGGACCCGGCCGAGCAGTTCGGCCGCACGCTCGCGCGCCTCGTCGAGGCGAACCGGGCGGTGCCGCATGATCGTCTCGGTGATCTGCCGGCCGATCGTCATGCTTGGATTGAGCGCCGCGCCCGGATGCTGGTAGACGGCCGCGATTTGATTTCCCCTGAGCCGGCGCAGTTGCTCGGCGGAAAGGTCGCGGATTTCGCGGCCCTGGAATTCAAGCGCTGAGGCCGCGATACGGGCGTTCTTCGGCAGATAACGCAGGATGGCGAGCGCCACAGAGCTTTTGCCCGATCCTGACTCGCCGACCAGGCCGAGCGCTTCGCCTTCGCGGATGTGCAGCGACACGCCGCTGACGGCGGGATGCGATCCCTTGCGCCCGTCATAGGCGACGGACAGCTGGTCTACGTTCAGAACCGAGGAGGACATGGAGACTTGAAACCACTTTCTTCGAGCGCTGCCATCGAGGGCAATCGCTTCCGCTTTCGGAGTGCATTATCTCTATAAAATTACTCGGATTAAGCCGAAGCGCAATCTACCTTTCATGCCTCAGGAGAGATTGTCGCCGTCTGCCGAGGCAGCGCGACGGTCTCCGGAGCAGATCTGGAAGGAGGCCGTCATGGCTCGAGACCACATGATCCTCAGCGCATTCTTCTTCAACCCGCAGGGCGATCACCGGATGTCGTGGCGCCATCCCAGGGCGCCGAGGCGGGAGGTGCTGGACTTCGAATTCTACCGCGATCTCGTGCAGGCGGCCGAGCGCGCCAGGATCGACACCATCTTCGTCGCCGACCACGTTTCGATTTGGGATTCGGTCAAGAGCGGCGTCGCCCACTACGCCAATGCCCGCCTCGAACCGCTGACGCTGCTCTCGGCGCTGGCGGGCGTGACCAAACATATCGGCCTGATCACCACGGCATCGAGTTCCTACAGCGAGCCCTACAATGTGGCGCGCATGTTCGCCTCGCTCGACCACATCAGCAAGGGCAGGGCGTCGTGGAACGTCGTCACCTCGGCGATGGACGAGGAGGCGCGCAATTTCGGCCGCGACGGCAATATCGAACATGCGTTCCGCTACGAGCGTGCGGCCGAATTCCTCGATATCGTCAAAGCGCTGTGGGACAGCTGGGAAGACGAGGCGCTGCTGATCGACAAGGCGTCGGGCTATTTCGCCGACCCCGACAAGGCCCATCCCATCGATCACAAGGGCAAGCACTTCAAGGTCCGCGGCCCGCTCAACGTCTCGCGGCCGCCGCAGGGCCATCCGCTGATCGTCCAGGCGGGCTCCTCGGAGGACGGCAAGAACTTCGCCACCGCCCAGGCCGATGCGCACTTCGCCATCTACAGCACCAAGGAAGATGGCATCAAATACCGTCAGGATATCAACGAGCGGCTGGCCCGCCACGGCAGGCGGCCGGAGAGCTTCAAGATCCTGCCCGGCATCCTGCCTGTTGTCGCCGCCTCCGAAGCAGAAGGCCGGGAAAAGCAGGAATACCTGCAGACCTTGCTGCCGGATCAGGTCGGCATCGACCTTCTGTCCAGCTGGAGCGGGTTGGACCTGTCGCTGTTCCCGCCGGACGGGCCATTGCCGCCGCTGCCGGACGAGAGCACGTTCAACGGCGGACGCACGTCGCTCAACCGGGTCAAGCAATGGGCGAAGCAGAATCTCAGCCTGCGCGAGATCGCCCGCAAACTCGCCAACAGCGGTTCGGTGCCGACCGTCGCCGGCACGCCGGTACAGATCGCCGACCAGCTGCAGGACTGGTTCGTTTCCGGTGCCGCCGACGGCTTCAACCTGATGTTCCCGCTGCTGCCCGAGGACTGGGTGAATTTCGCCGACCAGGTGGTTCCGGAGCTGCAGCGGCGCGGCGTGTTCCCGACCGAATACGCGCCGGGAACGTTGCGCGACCGCTTCGGCCTGGCGCGACCAGCCAATCGCTTCGCCGAACAACGCGACAATGCGCGCGCGGTGTCCTGACGTCAGGCCGGGAGAACGATCATGACCGTTGCACCAAGATTGCAGCCCCGCGAAGCCACCGCGCCGCAGCTCGTCAATGTCCTGCACAGCCCCAAGCGCGTGCGCGTCAAGTTCGGCGGCCGCACCATCGCCGACAGCCGCAACGTGCTCGTGCTGCGCTCCAACCATTTCCTGCCGATCTATTTCTTCCCGCCGTCAGCGGTCGACCCGTCGGTGCTGAGACCCTCACTGCATCGCGAACCGCACCCGGTCGGTGGCGAAACCGCCTATTGGGATATCGACAGCAGTGACAGGCGCAGCGCCAACGCGGCCTGGGCGTTCGTGTCGCCACCGGATGAAAACCTGGCGCCTCTGGCCGGCCGCATCGCCTTCACCTGGAAAGCCGTCGACCAATGGTTCGAGGAGGAAGAGGAAGCCTTCGTCCACGCCCGCGATCCCTATGCACGTATCGATGTGCTGCAGAGCTCCAGCCATGTGCAAATCTGGTTCGACGGCGAGCCGATCGCCGACAGCCACCGTCCGGTGCTGCTGTTCGAGACGCATCTGCCGACGCGTTTCTATCTGCCCGCGGAAGACATCAATCTGGAGCGGTTGACGGCCTCGGCCACCACGACGCGATGTCCTTACAAGGGCATCGCCTCCTATTGGTCCGGCCTGCTGAGCGACGGCTCGGTGCGCCCTGACATCGCCTGGAGCTACCGGGATCCCATAGAGGAAATGCCCAAGATCAAGGGTCTCATCGCGTTCTATCCGCAGGCCGTCGACCGCATCCATGTCGACGGCGAACCCGTCGCATAGCTTTCAATCTTCATTTCAAGGCAGGGTTTCACCATGACCAAACGCAGAGACATCGACGCAGTTCGCAACCTGTCGGGGGACATCTGGAATGTCGCCGTCGACGAATATCAGGGCGGCTTTCTCAAGCGCCGCGATCTCCTGAAGTATGCCGCACTGCTCGGCCTGACCGGCTTTGCCGCCTCGCAGGGGCTAGGAGGCGCGCGCGCTGCAGCCGCAGGAGGCGGCACGGTCCGTGTCGGGCTAGGCCAGCCGACCAAGGCGATCGATCCGGTTTCGGTCACCGATCCGGCCAGCATCGGGGTGATCAGCCAGATCGGCGAGTATCTGATCCTCGACGATCCGAAGGATGGTCTGCAGCCGAAGCTGGCTCTGTCCTGGGAAGCAAACGAGACGGCCAGTCGCTGGACCTTCAAATTGCGGCCAGGGGTGAAATTCCACAATGGCCGCGCGGTCACCGCTAGGGATGTTGTGGCGAGCTTCGAGCGGCTGGTCGATCCGGCCAGCGGCTCGTCGGCGCTGTCCGCCTACAAGGGCATCCTGTCCAAGGGCGGCGCCAAGCTGGTCGACGACGAAACCGTCGCCTTCGATCTCGACGGCCCAAACAGCAACTTCCCTTTCTATGTCTCCTCAGACGTCTACAATGCCGTCATCCTGCCGGCCGACTATGCCGGCGATTTCGAGAAGACGTTCAATGGCACCGGCCCGTTCAAGCTGGAATCCTTCCGTCCCAAGCAAGGCGCAAGCTTCGTGCGCAATGAGGACTACTGGGGCGACAAGGCGCTGCCCGACCGGGTCGAGATCAAGTTCTTCGACGACGAGCAGGCGCAGGTGCTGGCGCTGCAGGCCGGCCAGCTCGACGTCATCCCGAGCACGACGCGCCTGGAGCTGGCGATCGAGGGCAATCCCAATTTCAAGCTGCTGAGCGTGCAGGCAAGCTCGCATGATCAGGTGCATCTCAGAACCGACCAGGCGCCGTTCACCGACAAGCGCATCCGCCGCGCGCTGGCGCTCACCATCGACCGCGAGGCGGTGGTCAAGGGCCTGCTGAAGGGCCGCGCCATCGTCGGCAACGACACCCCGTTCGCGCCGATCTTCCCATCGGCCGATCCGTCGGTGCCGCAGCGCAAGCAGGACATTGCGGAAGCCAAGCGGCTGCTCGGCGAGGCGGGTGTGCCGAACGGCTTCGAGGTGACGCTGACCACCGAGCGCGCCTATGACATTCCCGACTATGCGGTGATCATCCAGAACTTCGCCAGGAAGGCCGGCATCGACGTCAAGCTCAACGTCCTGCCGCAGGACGCCTATTACGGCTCGGCCACCTTCGGCAGCTCGCCCTGGCTGGATTCGGTGCTCGGCATCACCGACTACGGCCATCGCGGCACGCCCGACATCTTCCTCAACGCCACGCTGAAGAGTTCGGGAGCCTGGAACGCGGCGCATTTCAACAACCCGGCCTATGATGCGCTGCTGCTCGACTACTCTAAGGCGCGTGATCTGCAGGCACAGCGCCTCGTTGCCGGCAAGATCCAGACCTTGCTGCTCGACGAGACGCCGGCGATCATCAGCTACTTCTCGCAATACAGCCGGATCGTCAGCTCGAAGGTCGAGGGCGTGCGCTTCACCGCGATCTCGCATCTGCTGCTCGACCGCGTTTCCTTCGTCCAGGCATGATCGCGACATGCTGACCGGTCGCATTCTGTCAGCGCGTCTGGGCACACTTGTCCTCACGCTGTGGCTGGTCAGCATCCTGGTGTTCTTCGCCGGGCAGGTCCTGCCCGGCGATGTCGGCCGTGTGATGCTCGGGCCTTTTGCCGATGCGCAGGCGGTGGCGGAACTGAACAAGCGGCTGGGCACCGATCAGCCGGTTCTCGTCCAGTACTGGCTCTGGTTCAGCAAGGCCGTCACCGGTGACTTCGGCACCTCGCTGTCCATGCGCGGGCCGGTGGCGCCCTTCGTGCTGGAAAGCCTCAAGCGCTCCGCCGCCCTTGCCGGCATTATTCTGATTTTTCTCATTCCGCTTGGCGTTGGTGCCGGCGTCGTTGCCGGTCTCAATGCGGGCCGCTTGATCGACCGGCTGATCGTGATGGCAGGCGTCTCCTTCGGCATTGTGCCTGATTTCGTTTCTGGCCTGATGCTGCTCATCGTTTTCGGCCTGTGGCTGAACTGGTTCCCGATCTCCGGTGTTGCGCCCGATGGCGCGGGCTTCTGGACGCATGGCTATTATCTGATCCTGCCGGCGCTGCCGCTGGTGCTGAACCTTGCCGGCTACATCGCCCGGATGACGCGGGCAGGGGTGATCGAGGCAATGGCCGCCGATTATACGCGCACCGCCGTCCTGAAAGGGCTCGAGCGGCGCGAGATCATCTTTCGGCACGTGCTGCGCAACGCGCTGACGCCGACCATCGCGGTGCTGGCGACGCAGACCGGCTACATGCTTGGCGGGCTGGTGGTGATCGAGGCGCTGTTCGGCATCCAGGGGCTTGGCAATCTGGTTCTGAATGCGGCCAAGGCACGCGATTTCCCGATGCTCGAGGCCGGCGTGCTGGTGATGGCGGCAATCTTCGTGCTGTCGGCGGCGGCCGGCGACCTCGTACTGGCGCTGCTCGATCCGCGGCAACGCCGCCGGACCTCGCCATGACGGATCTGGCCGAGTTTCCCGCACCGAGGCGCGCCGTGGCCGGCTTTCCGGCAGTGCGCCGGATCCGCAGTGCTTTCGCCGGATTGCCGCCGTCGGTCGTGGTCGGATCGCTGCTGCTTCTGTTCTGGGTCGTGTGCGCCATAGCAGGCAACCTCTTCGTTCCCTACGATCCCTATGCCGAGGATTTCCTGGCGATGCTGACGCCGCCCGACGCGCTGCACTGGTTCGGGACCGATCAGCTCGGCCGCGACGTGCTGTCGCGCATTGTCGTCGGGTCGCGGGACATCCTGCTGGTTGCGCCGCTGGCGACGCTGGCCGGTGTCGCCGCCGGCAGCATCATCGGGTTGGTGCTCGGCTATTTCGACGGCCTGGTCGATGCCATCGGCGCGCGGCTGCTCGATACGCTGATGGCGTTTCCGTTCATCGTTCTCGTCACCATGACGCTGGTGGCCATCGGCCCGTCCAATCTAACGGTCGTCCTGGTGATCGGCATCGCCTACGCGCCGCTGGTGGCGCGCACCGTCCGCGCCGCCGTGCGCGAGCAGAATGAGCGCGACTATGTCAGCGCTGCGCGGCTTGGCGGCGAGGGCCCGCTCGCCATCATGTT
The DNA here is from genome assembly GCF_003997735.1 of Mesorhizobium sp. M7A.F.Ca.MR.148.00.0.0. NCBI lineage: Bacteria > Pseudomonadati > Pseudomonadota > Alphaproteobacteria > Hyphomicrobiales > Phyllobacteriaceae > Mesorhizobium > Mesorhizobium sp. M7A.F.Ca.MR.148.00.0.0. Next base: position 10,928 of record NZ_RZTB01000049.1, read on the forward strand.
TCTGGAGATACTGCCCAACATCAGGGAAACGATCTTGATCGAGCTGGTCACAAGGCTGGGCTACGCGTTCTTCTCGATCGCGACGCTGAGCTTTCTCGGCCTCGGCATTCAGCCGCCATCGGCCGATTGGGGGCTGGCCGTCGCCGACGGCTATGGTTTCCTGACCGGCGGCAAATGGTGGGTCGTCGTCTTCAATTCCGCGGCAATCGTCTCGCTGGTGATGGCAACCAATCTGATCGCACAAGGCATCGGCGCCTTCGAGAATAGCGATGCATGAGCCTGGATTGGGCGCGTCGAAAAATCTCTTTTGCATTGAAGCCTGACGCGCATCCTTATATCGCATGGCTATGAAGAAAATCGGTTTCCTGTCGTTCGGGCACTGGACGCCCTCGTCGCAATCGCAAGTGCGCTCGGCTTCGGACGCGCTTTTGCAATCCATCGACCTCGCCGTCGCCGCCGAGCAACTGGGCGCGGACGGGGCCTATTACCGCGTGCATCATTTCGCCCGCCAGCTCGCTTCGCCGTTCCCGCTGCTGGCAGCCGTCGGCGCCAAGACCAGCCGCATCGAGATCGGCACCGCCGTCATCGACATGCGCTACGAGAACCCGCTCTACATGGCCGAGGATGCGGGCGCCGCCGACATCATCGCCGGCGGCCGCCTGCAGCTTGGCATCAGCCGTGGTTCGCCCGAGCAGGTGATCGATGGCTGGCGCCATTTCGGCTACGCGCCGCCGGAAGGCAAGAGCGACGCCGACATGGCAAGGCACCACGCCGAGGTCTTCCTCGAGACGCTGCGCGGCGAGGGCTTCGCCCAGCCCAATCCGCGGCCGATGTTCCCCAACCCGCCCGGCCTCTTGCGCCTCGAGCCGCATTCGGAGGGTTTGCGCGAGCGGATCTGGTGGGGTGCGGCCACCAACGCCACGTCGGAATGGGCCGCGAAGCTCGGCATGAACCTGCAGAGTTCGACGCTCAAATTCGACGAGAGCGGCAAGCCGTTCCACATCCAGCAGGCCGAGCAGATTCGGATCTATCGCGAGGCCTGGAAAGCGGCCGGCCACAGCCGCGAGCCGCGCGTCTCGGTCAGCCGCAGCATCTTCGCGCTGGTCGACGATCGCGACCGCGCCTATTTCGGTCGCGGCAATGAGAGCCGCGACCAGATTGGCTATATCGAGGAGAACACCAAGGCGATCTTCGGGCGCAGCTACGCGGCCGAGCCGGATGTGCTGATTAAGGAATTGGCGCAGGACGAGGCGATCGCCGAGGCCGACACGCTGCTGCTCACCGTTCCGAACCAGCTCGGCGTCGACTACAATGCGCATGTCATCGAGGCGATCCTGACCCATGTCGCTCCAGCGCTGGGCTGGCGCTGACGCCGGATCGATCAGGGCCGAGTTTTCCAGGGAGGTACACAATGCCAAAGAAGGCCTTGATCGCCTGGGGCGGCTGGGAGGGCCATACGCCGGAGCAGAGCGCGAAGATAGTTCGCATCTTGCTTGAGCGAAACGGCTTCGACGTCACGCTGGGCCAGGGCACGGCGATGTTCGCCGATCCGCAGCTTGCTTCCTTCGATCTCATCGTGCCTGTCATCACCATGTCGACGATCGAAAAGGCCGAACTGCAGAACCTGACGTTTGCGGTTCGCGGGGGAAGCGGGCTCGGCGGTTTCCATGGCACGATGGGCGACAGTTTCCGCAACGAGCCCGACTATCAGTTCATGACCGGCGGCCAATGGGTGGCGCATCCCGGCAATATCATCGACTATCACGTCGCCATCACCCGGCCGGACGATCCGATCACAAAAGGCATCAGCGATTTCGCCTACCGGTCGGAGCAATATTACATGCATGTCGACCCAAGCAACGAGGTGCTGGCGACCACCACCTTCACCGACGCGCATTTTCCTGGGATAGGCGGCGTCGTCATGCCGGTCGTCTGGAAACGGCGCTATGGCGGGGAAGGTTTTCTACAGTTCCCTTGGTCACACGGCGGATGAGTTCGCGGTGCCGGAAATGGCGCTGATGGTGGAGCGGGGTTTGCTTTGGGCGGCGCGGGGGTAGCAGCAGGCGAAGTTCGTGAAAATCTGGTGGAATTCACAGGACATCTGCGGAGATATCCAATGAACGATTTCAGTTGGTCCGCGCCCGCCACGCCTTCGATAAGGCTCTTGAGGCGGCCCTCGCAAAGACGATGGCCGAATTCAAGAGCAAGGCCAGTGCGGTGACGGTTCCCTCCCAGATGTGGGAGCTGGAAGCCTATTTGCGTGAACAGCGGCGGGATATCGATCGGACGTTCGACTACCGCTATTCGCAGCTCCTTTATGTCTTCGCCCATCTCATCCGAGCAGGCTACCTCGATGAAAAGCTGCTTGCCGGTCTGGCGCAAGACAAATTGGACGCCATTTCGGCGGGACCTTGCCTTTGCGGCGGGACGCCCGGCCAGCGGATGACGACGGGAGGGAGTGCGGCCGTCCCAATCCCTGCCATGCTGGAAAAGCGGCCGTTGTTGTACTACCATCCCGTCACATGGCGAGGGGGATGAGATGGACCATCAGCGTACTGTTTTTCTGATCGGCGCAGGTTCCGTTGGTGACGACGAGCAAGCTGTGTTCACGCTGCACGTGAACGGCGCTGCCTGCAATCTGAAATGCAGTTATCGGGACAAGGTGATCGAGGCAGAAGAGGAAGACTTTTTCGAGGCTCTGTTCCAAATCCGTCAGGCACTCGAAGTCGATGGCCTGCTACCCTTCTGTTACGGAGCAAGCGCCAATGTTTATCCCGAAAATACCGTGATGGAGAAGAGTCGCGGATTGATGGCCTGCAAGGTGACGATGGGGCGATTTCCCCAAGAGACGGATCTGGTCGACATATTTTACGATGGCGTCGACGTGGTTCCGGTTTTCGTCCACATTCAGCAGGAATTTTGGGAAGAATGGCTGGCCTCTCTGCCCTCCTAGTGCCCAGCACTCATTTTATCCCGCCGGTGACCGCAAAGGCGCCAGCGGTGCGCCCATCCTCCAGCCGCACCACCGCCGTCACGATCGAACCGTAGGAGCCACGCCAGACGCTGTGGAAGCGCTGATGCTCGGCGGCCGGAATGAGGGCATGCCCGCTGAGGCGCGCACCGCTTCGCTGCAGCACGACGACCTCTCCGTTGACATGCACCTGGATGTTGGCCGTTTCGGCGGCCTCGCCGGGCAGTTCGAGCGTGATGACGATCTCGTCCTGGTCGCCGGAAGGCCGCGTCTCGGCGGCAAGCGTGATCGCGAACGCTGGCACCTTGCTGTCGCCGGCTCGGGCAGGACGGCCTGAAAACACATCGTCGTCAAGTTCCGGCGTGCGCGGCGGGCGGGTGCGGCGCTGCGTGGAGCGTTCGAAGTCGCCGGCCATGCGCAGCAGTCTCTCATCGTCATAGGCCTTGCCGGCAAAGGTGAGGCCGACCGGCATGCCGATATCGGCCATGGTTCCCATCGGCACGGTGACGGTGGGGATGCCGAAATGGCGCCAGACCAGATTGCCGTTGGCGACCCAGGTGCCATTGCGCCAGGCAAGGGCGGCGGACGCCTCGTCGATGTCTGCATCGGCCGGTCCGACATCGGCGGCCGCGGGCAGCACCACGGCGTCGATGCCATGGGCGTCCAGCCAGTCCTCGAAATCGATCCGCCTTGTCGCTTCGAGGCCCTTCAGGCCTTCTTCAATCGTCGGGATTTCCGTGACGGGCGTGACGCCGGACCGCGCCCGCTCGACATATTCCCTCAGGTCGAAGCCGCCCTCATAGCGGTCGGGCAGCGTGCCCGGCGGCTGCGGGAAGATCTTTGGGCCGTCGACCGAGACGAGATCGGGCAAAGACGGGTCGGCATTGGCGCGCAAAAAGTCGTCCCAGCCCCAGATGCTGAGATCCCAGAGCTCGCGGTCGGCGAACTCTGGGGGCACCAGCCCGCGCTCGACCATGGTGCGCGTGCCGGGGCGGTCGCGCTCATAGTTGGAAACGACGGGAAAATCGACCTCGACCACCTCGGCGCCAAGCCGCGCGAGATCGGCCGCTGCCTGTTGCCAAAGGGCAAGCACCGAGGCGCGGGTTTCGATCGGCGCATCGGCCTCGCTGTCGCGGCCGATATACATTCTGGGCACGCCGAGCCGCTTGCCTTTCAACGACCCCGCCAGTGCGAGATCGGTATAGCGCGGCGGCCGCACAGCGGAGCTTTTCGGCAGCTCGACCCAGGGCTGCGCGCGCCAGAAATCGCCTCGCGTCTCGGGATCGTCGGCGACGATCACATCGAGCAGTTCGAGCATGTCGGGCATTGTCCGCGCGTGCGGCACCACGACATCCATGGTCGGCACCAGGGGCCAGTTGCCGCGCACCGAAATGACGCCGCGCGACGGGGTGTAGGCGACCAGTGCATTGTTGGTGGCCGGCGCGCGGCCGGACGACCAGGTTTCTTCGCCAAGCCCGAAGGCGCAGAAGCTGGCCGCCGTCGCCGTGCCGGAGCCATTGGACGAGCCCGACGCGAAGGCGGCGGTCAGATAGTCGCCATTGTAGGGGCTCTCGGCGCGACCGTAGACGCCGCGCTGCATGCCGCCATTGGCCATTGGCGGCATGTTGGTCAGCCCGATCAGCACGGCGCCGCCGGCGCGCAGCCGGGCGATGGTGAAGGCGTCCTCATTGGCGATGAGATGCTCGAAGGCGGGCGAACCGGCGGCCACTGTCAGGCCTGACACCTTGTAGCTGTCCTTGGCGGTGTAGGGGATGCCGTCGAGCGGTCCGAGCACGGCGCCGTTGCGGCGGCGCCGGTCGGAGGCTGCCGCCTCCTCGAACATATCAGGATTGAGCACTGGGACGGCATTGAGGCTGATGCCGTGGCGGTCGAAATGCCCGATGCGCCTGAGATAAGCCCCGACCAGTTCGACGCTGGTGACGGTGCCGTCATCGAGCGCGCGGCGCAGTTGGTCGATCGTCGCTTCGACGAGATGAAGGCTGGCATCGGTCATCACTGGTTCCAGGCTTTCGTTACAATCCTATGGATGAGCGAGCCCGCAGACTTCGGCAAGAGCCTATCGCGGTCTTCTCCGGAACTTTTGTCCGGCTGACGGTTTTGGATGTATGGTGTGATTCCGGAATGGCCAGGAGGGTATTGGCATGACCACGAAATGCGTAGCGATCCTAGCTCTCGCTGTCGCCATGGGCTCAAGCGCTTGCGCCCTGGCTTTCGCTGGCGACCGGCACCACGACCGCCGGGTCCAATCCGAACGCTACGTTCCCGCCGAAGGCGATCTCATCGACATCCTGTTCGGCGGCCCGCGCTACTACGATCAGCAGTTGGTGACGACGGCGGCCGGCGCGTGCTCCTACCATCGCGTCGGACCCGACGCGAATGCGGTGAACAAGATCAACGATCATCACTGTGGGAAGTAGGCGGCAGGCGTCGCCTCAGCGCCCGCCACTCTCCTTCATCCGCTCGATGATCTCGGCCATCAGCGCCAGGTCGCGGCGTGAATCGGCGAGGTTGGTCAGAGGCTTTGTGCCTTCGGTGATGTGGCGGTGGAAAATCTCGAGTTCATTCGAGAAAGCATCGCCGTAGAGAGGCCCGAAGGTTTTCGTCACCGGGCCGAGCGGGCCGGCATCAGTGACCTCCAGCCGCGTCGGCAGGCTGCGGATGTAGGGCGTGTCGTAGAGAATGCGCACACGCCTGGTGTTCGAGCGCACCTCGATCATGGCGTCGAACAGGCCGAGATCGTCGACCACCGCGTCGTAGAGACAAGCGAAATGGCCGTAGTCGAAGGTGACTGATGTGTTGGCGCCTCCATTGGTGCGGTGCGCGGCCAGCACGCGCGCCGGCTCGCCGATCAGCCCGCGCATCGCTGAAATGTGATGTGAGGAAAGCGCCGTCAGGCCGCGATAGGCGCGCACCAGATCGGTCGGCGCGTCGGCGCCGACCACCTCGCGGATCAGCGCGTCGCGTTCGCTTGCGCCACGCGCCAGCAGGGTAGGGTCTATATCGTTGGGATAGAGGACGTTCTGGCTCTTCTTGAGAAAGTGCCGGCCTTCCGAGATCAGGTCGAAGATTCGGACATGGGTGATGTCGGCGTATGCCGGCAGTTCGTCCCTGGCCGCCAGATAGGCCGGCGCGTAGCGGCGCATATAGCCGACGAACAGGGTCTTGTCGTAGCCCGGCATCAGTGCCAGAAGATCGTCTATCTCGCGCACCGTCAGGCAGGCGGGCTTTTCCAGCAGGATATGTTTGTTGGCAGCAATCGCCGCCCGCACGAAGCGGCTGTGGGTGTCGTCGGATGACAGCACGAACACCGCGTCGATGTCGGGCGAATTAATCAGCGCCTCGGCCGTGTCGAAGGCCTTTGCCGTCGCAAATTCGGAGGTGACGAGTGCCACCAGGCTGGGCGACACGTCGTACACGCCCGCGATCACCCAGCGGTCGCGCTGATCGCCCAGCACAGGCAGATGGATCGACTGCGCGACCTCTCCAAGACCTATCAGTCCGACACGAATTGGTGCCACAGGCGAACTCCCTTGATTTCAAGTCTGATGCTGCAGGACTATGCCGCGCCGGTGACCAGCGCGACGAGCTCGTTGCCGGACATTTCGGAAGCGCGCACCGTCGCTGCCATCTTTCCCGCCCGCATCACCCAGATCTGGTCGGACATGCGGCGGACCTGATCGAAATTGTGGCTGACCAGGATGACGCTGACGGATTGCTCGCGCAGGCGCCGGATCAGAGCCTCGACATTGGCGGTCTCCTGCACGCCGAGTGCTGCCGTCGGTTCGTCCATCACCACCAGCTTGGCGCCGGAGCCGACAGCGCGGCAGATCGAGATCGCCTGCCGCTGGCCGCCCGACAAGCGCCGCACACGCTGGTTGATCGACGGCACGTTGATCGACAGCCGCGACAGCATGGAACGGGCCTCGCGCTTCATCGCCTTGCGATCGAGGAAAGCGAACGGCCCGATGCGACGCACGATCTCGCGGTTGAGGAACAGGTTCTGCGCGACCGTCAGTTCGTCGATCAGCGCCAGGTTCTGATGCACGGTCTCGATGCCGGCCTTGCGTGCCTCGTCGGGGTTGGCGAAGGGCCGCGCCCGGCCGTCGAAGAACAAATTGCCGGTGTCCGGCTGATGCACGCCGACCAGGCTGCGGATCAGCGTCGACTTGCCGGCGCCATTGTCGCCGATGACGGCGGTCACCTCGCCGCGACGGGCCTGGAAGGCGACGTCGGTGAAGGCGCGGATGCCGCCGAAATGCTTGCTCAGTCCTTCGCAGGCGATGATCGCCTCAGCGGCGGGGATGTGATGGAGCGCGCTCATTTCTGATATCGCATGATCAGCGCCGCCAGCACCACGATGGCGCCCACGGCAAGCGGTTGGTAGAAGGCTGAGACGTTGAGCAAGGTCAGGCCGTTGACGAGTGCTGTGAGCATCAGCGCGCCGATCGCCGGTCCCAGAATGCTGGCGCGGCCGCCGAACAGGCTGACGCCGCCCAGCACCACCGCCGCCACCGAGTTCAAGAGCAGGCTGGTGTTGATCTGCGGTTCGGCCGAGCCGATGCGGGCGACCAGAAGAATGGCCGCGATGCCGGCGCAGAAGCCCGAGACTGTATAGGCGGCAATCTTGACCCGGTTGGTGCGGATGCCGAGCGCGCCGGCACTTTCGGTCTGGCCGCCGGTCGCCAGCAGATGCACGCCGAAGCGTGTGTGGTAGAGTGCGATATGCGCGACGATGACGGCTGCGATCGCTACCCAGACCGGATAACCGAACGGTCCGAGCGAGCCGGAAGCGAGCCTGAGCAGGAAGGTCGAGCCGACCATGGTCGGTTCGCCGCCCGACAGGATGAGGCCAAGGCCGGTGATGCCCGACAGCGTGCCGAGCGTCACCACGAAGTCGGGGATCTTGCCTGCCGTGATGATCAGCCCGTTAAGAAAGCCGACGGCGCTGGTGGCGAGAACCGCGAGCACGCAGGCGATGAAGATGCCGTAGCCGGCGGCGTTGACGAGGCCGAGGATGATGGCGCCGAGCATGACCGCTGCCGCCAGCGACAGGTCGATGCCCGAGGTGGCGATGACGAAGGTCTGGCCGATCGACAGCACCACCAGGATCGCAGCCGCCAGCAACAGCGCCTGCAGATTGGCGACGCTGAGAAAGACCGGTTGGGCGATGCCGAAGACGATGACGAGGCCGACCAGGCCGACGACGGATGCCCAGTCGGCCCAGAAGGACGGATCGAGGAGGAGAGCCGCCAGGGAGGGACGGCTCTCCTCAGCACCCGCCGAATGGGCGGCGGGTGCGTTGTCTGCTGGTGTGCTCACTTCAGCATCTCGCGGAAGGGATCGGGATAGTCGCCGCCGGGCCGCGGGAAGTTCTTCAGCGAGGCTTCGGCATTGTCCTTGTTGATCAACAGCACCGGCGCCGGCACGTTGGCCGGCAGTTCCTTGCCCTTGGCGGCCACTGCACAGGCCTCGAGGCCCATGGCGCCGACAACATAGGGATATTGGGCGACGGTGGCGGTGAGTTCGCCTGCCGCAATCGACTTGAGCGCGTCGACGATGCCGTCGAGGCCGATCACCTTGACGTCCTTGCCCGAGGTCCGCACGGCGCGCTCGACGCCGAGCGCCATGATGTCGTTGGCGGCGAAGAAGCCGGCGAGATCCGGGTGCGCGGCGAGAATATCGGTGGCGGCGGTCAGCGCCTTTTCGCGATCCCAGTCGGCGCTGACCATCACCACGATGTCGAGTTTGCCTTCCACCGCCTGCTTGAAGCCCTTGATGCGGGCGTTGGAGCCGACATCGCCGATGATGCCGGCGACCAGCGCGACCTTGGAGCCCTTCGGCACCAGCTTCAGCATCTCTTCGCCGGCTAGCGCGCCGGCGGCGACATTGTCGGTGCCGATATAGGTCGAGACGGCAAAGCCGGCGGCCTTGGCCTGTTCGGGGTCTATGGTCGAGTCGATGTTGACGATCGGCTTCTTCTTCTGGGCGACCGGCACCAGCGCCTGGACGAGATTGGAGACGCTGATCGGGTTGACCAGGTAGCAATCGAAATCCTGCATGGCCATGGCGGTCAGGCGGTCGGCCTGGCCGGTGGCGTCACCCATATTGGCGGCGGCCTGGACGCTGACATTCACGCCGTTTGCCTTGGCCTGTTCCTCGATGCCCTTCTGCATGGTCTGGAAGAACGGATTGTCGAGGCCTTTGACGATGGCCGCGACTTTCGCCGTATCCTCGGCATGGGCGGGCGCTGCGACGATGGCTGCAAGCATGCCTGCGCCAAGCAGGTTCGTGCCAAGCTTCAGGCAATTGAACATACGCATGGTTTTTCCTCCTCCTGATTGTTTTATGGGCTGCATCAATGTCGCTGTCCGGTGACTGCAATGTTAGACGGCGCGCAAGCGACCCCGGCGCCTGGCGCGATGTTCGCCAACAGATTGCTGCCCGCTTTGGAATGTGCGGACTGCAGCCCAGGTCGGGCACTTTTCGATGTCAGGCATTGCTCCTCCCAGAGCGCCGGCCGATGCCAATCCGGCATTTGCGCATGTTTTATAAAAAATTGACACGCGTCAAGATTTAAAAGTGGTGCGTAGCGATTTTGGCTATGCACCCTGGGGGCATGACTGCCCTGCCGGCATGCGCTACAACCAAGGCGCGAAAAAATGTGCCGGCCTGGGGAACCACTTGGGGATAGCCGCGTTAGTCGCTACTTTTGCGCAAGAGGGAGGTTTCGGGTGAGGCGTTTAGAGATCCTGGAAGAACCAACGGGTACATTTTCGATTTTCGACGCGATAACGGAATTGCCGGCAATGGTCGAAGGGGGCGTATGCACCCAGCTTTATCGGCACGAAGTGCCGCAGGAACTGCTTGCAGCGGTTGAAACGGTCCAACCCGGCCATTTTTCGCCGCTGCCTTCATTGGCGGCTTTGAACGACTGGCAGGTCGATAAAGACGATCTGCTGGCGTGAGCAAAGCCGCCCGGGATCGCATTAAAAACATACCGTATGGGAAATCACGCCCTGTTGTCGAAAGCGGCGGTGAGGCATGGAAAGCAAGGGGAGGTTGCAGTGCGTCGGGAGGTGAAGCATGTCTGATCAGGACGAGCTGATCCGGGCTGCCATCGGACGGCTGCTCGCCGAGAAGACAGGCGCCGCCGTCATATCAATGAGAGAGAGCATCACCGAGCTTCTGGCGCTGACCGGTGCCGCGCTGGACGACAGACTGCAGGACCTGCTGCTGGAAATGGCCGAAGTCCGCGGTATGATGGTTGTTCTCGACTTCTGAGCAATATCGGCTGAGGTCGATGCGCATCAGTCCGCTACGCCCGCAACGCCTTCACCGGCAGTTCAACACTTACTGCGCCGGCTTCAATGCTGAACCAAGCACCCGGGGTTAAAGATCGAGCGAAACCGCGCCCTGAGGGTGGCTGCAGCATGCCAGGACATAGCCGGCCGACTTCTCTTCAGGGGCCAGCCCGCCGAGATCCTCCATGGCGACTTCGCCGGACAGCTTGGCGATGCGGCATGTGCCGCAAACTCCCTGCTGGCAGGCGGTTGGGACGTAGACGCCACATTGGCGCGCCGCCTCCAGCAGCGTCTCTCCGGGCAAGCAGTTATGCACGATCCCGGAGCGGACGAAACGGACCGAAGATGGTATTGTCGGGGCCGGTTCCAACTGGGGGCTGCTGCCGCCGCCGAAGCTCTCCTGGTGGTACCGTGACGGAGTCACGCCAATCGCATCCAGGCAGGCACGTGCGGCTTTCATGTACTCTTCAGGGCCACAGGCAAAGATAGTGCGGTTGTGGAGATCGGGAACGAGGGTCAGCAGCATCTGACTGTCTATTCTGCCAGTCGGCCCCCTCCAGGTGGGATCTTCCTGGCTACAAACGCACGTTACTTTTACGTTGGGAAAGCGAGAGGCAAGTGCGTCCAATTCCCGTCGAAAGACTATATCACCAGGCGTTCTGGCACTATGAACGAATGAGATATCCTGGTCGGCCGCGCGGTCGGTAAGCGCACGCAGCATGGACATCACCGGCGTTATCCCGCTGCCGCCCGAAAGGAAGAGCGGCTTTTCATAGGGTAGGTCATCGAGATTGAATGAGCCGAGCGGCCCTTCGATCTCGATCTCGTCGCCCGCCCCCAAATTGTCGTGGAGCCAATTCGAAACCAGGCCGCCCGGTGTTCGCTTCACGGTGATCTGCAGGTCGAGCGGTCGCGTCGGTGGTGACGAAACAGAGTAGGAGCGCGTCACCGCGGCACCCTCGATCTTGAGGTGCACGAGCACATACTGGCCCGCGCTGAAGCAGAACATCCGATCCGTCGAGGATGTGAAAACGAAAGTTTTCACATCGGGCGTTTCCTCGATTACACGACGGCAGAGTACAAGCTGCGATGTGGTTTGTGCCCATTGCCGATGATGCCTCATCGGCAGGAGGTCGGGGGCCCCAAAGGAAACGTGTGCGTTCATCATTCATCTCGGTTTGAAGTCGAACCCAAGATGCCAGTTCCAGGCCCCCCGCAACAGAAGCATCCCTCCCGAGTTATGATCGATTATTTCGATTACATATCCAGTGACATCACGGCAACGTGAAGGGCGCGGATTCCCTTGCGTATGATCGGTTCGTGTTTGCGGCGCGCCAGGATGGCCGTGTGGACCGGCTGATGCAGCGTCGGAGCGCCTTCGACGATGAACGATGGGCGTTCGAGGGCGAACCTGCGCGCATCGTCACTTCTCATATAGCAGGTGCCGCCCGTGCGCCGTAGCATCATCTCCGCCAAGGTTTCCGATCCCATGGAAAGGCGACAGATCGCCAACTCGCCGAGCAATTCGGCATGGGCCTTCTCCAGCAGGACTGTATAGCCCGGACGAATGTAGGTTTCGGGGTCGACCTCGGAGAGGGTTCTGGCCACCGTGGAAACCATCACATATTCCTCAACCATCAAATGCTCATAGGAGATTTCGGGTAGGTATCGCGGGGCGTAAAGCACTGCGATATCGAGATTTCCCATGCTCAGGTCGCTGACCATCTGGTTTGAATAATCCGACTCGACATGGATCGACGATTTGGGAAGAGCCTGACACAGCGTCTCCACCCAACCCGGCAAAACCGAGCGGGTCATCCCGACCTGCGCGGCGACGCGCAAGGTGCCTTCGAAACGATTGAACGCCCGGACATCGTGGCGAGCCTGCGACCATGTAGACAGCAAGGATCTTGCATAAGCTTCGAACCGGCGCCCTGCGGCGGTCGGCTCCGCCCCGGCGCGTCCGCGCTGGAACAGTTCGGACCCGATTGCGCTCTCGAGGTTCTTGATGCGGGTGCTGATCGTCGACTGGGTCAATCCTAGCCGATCGGCAGTGCGATTGAAGTTTCTCGATTCGATGATGTCGAGAAAGGTCTCGATGTGATCAAGTTGCATGAAATCTCCAATCGAAAAACTCGATCATATTCCACGTATCATAAGCTTGATCAAACAATACTCAAGGCGGAAGCTGCAGCAGATCAACGGCCGGCAGCGCCGCCGGGACGAGATACGGATACGGAGCGGAAGAAGTGTTCATAGTCGACTGCGACTGTCATAATTACTGGTCAAGCGCCACCGTGTTGGAGCCCTATCTCTCCGGCTTGTGGAAAGACATGTTCATCGAGGGCGAGAAAACAGGTCCCGTTGGCGCCTTTCCGCATGGCCATCGGCCCTGGTTCCACCCGCAGGACTTCTCCCGCAAGGACATCCGTCCGAAAACGGAAGCCGACAACTATCTCATCATGAAAGAGAAGCACCTCGACAAATACAAAGTCGACGTGGCGATCCTGACCGGCGATGAGCCTATCGAGGCGTCGACCCTGGCTAACCCTTACTATGCCAGCGCTCTGGTCAGCGCGTACAACGATTATCAGATCGATCAGTGGTTGCCGAAAGACGATCGTTTCATGGGCTCGATCATCATCGCGCCACAGGATCCGAAGCTCGCTGCCGCCGAGATTCGCCGTCTTGGCAGTCATCCGCGCATGGTCCAGGTTCTCGCCTCCCAGGGGTCCGTCAAGCCGTATGGCGACCCGTTTTACCACCCGATCTACGAAGCCTGCGCGGAAGTGGGGTTGCCATTCGCCATTCATCTGGGCGGGCATGGCGGCGTGAATTCAACTGCCATTGCTCCTGCCCCGACAACATTCTTCTGGGAAACGCATGCCATTCTGCACATGTCGGCGATGTCGCACGTGGCAAGCATGATCGCCCATGGCGTCTTCGAGAAATGGCCGGACCTCTACTTCGTGATCATCGAATGCGGCGTGGCCTGGGTTCCGTCGGTCCTTTGGCGCCTGGACGCTGATTACAAAGCGCTGCGCAAGGAGACGCCATGGCTGAAGATGCTGCCGTCTGAATATTGCCGGCGCAACATCCGCTTTTCCACGCAGCCGCTGGAGCAGCCTGCAAACATCCAACATCTCTGGTCCACGCTCGAAGCGATGGACGGAGAAAACACGCTGATGTTTGCATCGGACTATCCGCACTGGGATTACGACGATGCCAACACGCTGCAAATCCCTCCTGCCTGGAGGAGCAAGATCATGGGACTGAACGCGCTGGAAGTCTACAAACGCATCCCCCGCGCGCAAGCCGCGAATGCCGCCTGAGGAAGCATACGATGCCCGAGAAGACATATATCTGCCGCGTCGACGAGATCGAAACAGGGTCTCCGTTCATCGCCAAGATCCGCAGCCTTTCGGTCGGGATTTTCCGCATCGGAGATTCATTCCACGCGCTGCTGAATGTCTGTCCGCACCGCGGCGCTCCGCTTTGCGAGGGGCCGCAATGCGGCACAACCGCGCCCGTTGAACAGGCGCAATTCATCTATCATCGCGAAAACGAGATCGTTCGATGCGCCTGGCACGGCTGGGAGTTCGACATCAAGTCAGGCGCGGCCTTGGTCGATCCGTCCGTTCGCGCGCGCACATTTCCAGTCACCGTCGAAGCCGGCGGCATCTACGTGACGGCCTGATTGGCGCAAGCCGATTGGGATTGGAAAAATTCGAAGGAAAGGTGGCGGGAGCCGATAAGCAGATTTGTTCGCCGGTGCTTGACGAGAAATAACGCGGGGAATTCCGCAATGGGAGAGTCAAATGTCAGAATCTGAATACAAGCTTGGTATCGCGCAAAGCCTGATCGGAGGCGGCAAGGTTTCCCGCCGCGACTTCATTCATCTTGGGCTGGCCGCGGGCCTGACCGTTGCCGCCGCCGACCGGCTGTTCGTGAGCACGGCGCGGGCCGAACCAATGCAGGGCGGCTTCGCCAAGCTCGGCATGGCTCATGGCGCGACGACGGATTCGATCGATCCGGCCGGCTACCCCGACACGTTCACACAAACCGCATTTTCGGGCTCGCTGTCCAACAGCCTCACTGAGGTTGACGCCAAAGGCAATGTCCAACCGGACCTCGCCGAGAGCTTTGAAACTTCGGATGGGGCCCAAACCTGGGCCTTCAAGCTGCGCAAAGGCGCAACCTTTCACAACGGCAAGACCGTGACGGCGGATGACGTCGTGACCTCCTTGCAATATCACATGGGCAAGGACACCAAATCGGCGGCGAAATCGCTGTTGGACTCCGTCGCCGACATCAAGGCGGATGGCCCGGAAACGGTGGTTTTCACGCTCAAGAGCGGCAACGCCGATTTCCCTTACATTATGAGTGACTACCATCTGGTCATCATGCCGGCCAAGGATGGCAAGGCGGATTGGGCTTCAGGCGTTCGCACCGGTGCTTTCGTCGTCGAGAATTTCCAGCCCGGCGTTTCGGCCAAGCTCAAGCGCAATCCAAACTACTTCAAGAACGGCAAGCCCTATCTCGATGAGGTGGAGTTCATCGCCATCACGGATCTTGCCGCTCGCATGGCGGCGCTGTCCACGGGGGAGGTGGACTATATCGGCCGCGCCGACCTGAAGACCCTCGGCATGTTGAAACGCAATCCCAAGGTGGAGATCGTCGAAGTCACTGGTTATGGGCACTATACCTTGCCGATGAATGTCACGATGGCGCCATTTGATAATCCAGACGTGCGAATGGCATTGAAATGGGCGATCAATCGCCAAGAAATCGTCGACAAGATCTTTCTTGGCCACGCCACTGTGGCCAACGACAACCCGATCGCGCCGGCCATCAAATTCGCCAAGGATCCGCAACCGCAACACAGCTTCGATCCGGAAAAAGCCAAGCATTACCTGAAAAAGGCCGGAATGGAGAACCTGAAGGTGGACCTCTCGGTCGCCGATGCCGCTTTTGCCGGCGCCGTGGACGCGGCTTCGCTCATTCGCGAAACGGCAGCCCAATGCGGCATCGACGTCAATGTCGTGCGTGAGGCCGAGGACGCTTATTGGGACAATGTCTGGCTGAAGAAACCCTGGTGCGCTTCCTATTGGAGCGGTCGGGCGACGGCCGACTGGATGTTCACGCAAGCCTTCGCCGCCGACTCCAGTTGGAATGAGTCCTTCTGGAAAAATCCCCATTTCAACGAACTGCTTGTCCAGGCGCGCGCCGAGACGGACGAGGTCAAGCGAGCGGCGATGTATGCCGAGATGCAGCAGTTAACCCATGATGACGGCGGCAGCATCGTGCTGGTCTTCAACAATTTCGTCAGCGCCCAATCCAAAAAGCTCGCACACGGCGATGTGGCGCCCAACTGGGAGAACGATGGACTGAAAATGGCCGAACGCTGGTGGATCGCCACGGCATGAGATGGCGGGCCGGAGCCGCGATGGTTTTGAGGCTCCGGTCAGCTGGCTCCGAGTGCAGGGCTGCCGCCCAAAGGGAAACGCCACGCACATGAACCCCGTCGCAAGAACGGTCCTGCAGCGCCTTGGCCTCGGCCTGGTCACTTTGTTCATCGTGTCCATCATTATCTTCTCTGCGATCGCGATGCTTCCAGGCGACTTCGCCAAGGCCACGCTCGGGCAATCGGCGACGCCCGAAACGGTCGCCGCGTTCCAGCGGGAAATCGGCATCGATCGTCCGCCTGTCGAGCGCTACTTCGTTTGGGTCGCCCAGATGCTCCATGGCGATTTCGGCTCTTCGTTTGCGAGCCGCACCGGATATCGGCGTACCGTGGCCGAGATCATCGCACCACGCCTCTACAACACGATGTTCCTTGCAGCGGTGACTGCGCTGATAGCTGTTCCTCTGGCCTTGGGGCTTGGCATTCTGGCTGCGCTGTACCGCAACGGCTGGTTCGACCGGCTGGTGAATGTCGCGACACTGACAACCATTTCATTCCCGGAATTTTTCGTCGCCTATATGCTCGCCTACCTGGTGATCTCGCGCGACACGTTCATCGGATCCGATTTCGCTCAAACGCTGCCTCATTGGCTCACTGTCTCGCTGAACTGGGCGCTCAATGCGGTTCCCAAATTTCCGACATTGTCGAATGTGAACGATCAGACGCCATTTTGGGAGCATCTCTGGAAAGTCGCCCTGCCGGCAATCACGCTTACGCTGGTAATCGTGGCCCACATGATGCGCATGACCCGAGCGGCCATCATCAACATGCTGGCAAGCCCCTACATCGATATGGCGCGCCTCAAGGGAATGTCCCCGATGGTGATCGTGCTGAGGCATGCCCTGCCCAATGCCTGGGCTCCGATCGTCACTGTGGTGGCGTTCAACCTGGCGTATCTCATCGTCGGAGTGGTCGTGGTCGAGGTCGTTTTCGTCTACCCCGGCATCGGCCAGCTGATGGTTGACGCGGTGAAATCCAGGGATGTTCCGGTTGTCCAGGCCTGCGCCCTGATTTTCGCCGCGACTTACATCCTTCTCAACCTGCTAGCCGACATTATTTCCATCGCCACCAATCCCAGGCTCTTGCACCCACGATGACTAGATCCGAATCTGTCGCGGCGGTTCAAAGGCTGAGGCGCTCGCGTGCCACCCGGGCGAAAACTGCGCTGAAGAAGGCACCGTTCAGCGCATGGTTCGGCATCGTCGTGATCCTCGGCTACGTCTTTGTTGCGGTCTTCGCGCACTGGATAGCCCCATATGGCGAGACGCAGGTTTTCAGCGAAGCCTTCGCGCCGTGGAGCCAGGAGTTCAAATTGGGAACCGATCAGCTCGGCCGCGACATGCTCACCCGCTTGATCTACGGTGCGCGCAATACCATCGCTATCGCGGTCGCGACCACGTTGCTGTCCTTCGCGGTCGGCGTCTCGCTCGGCCTTCTTGCCGCATTGTACAGGGGGTGGCTCGACCAGATCTTGTCGCGTGCAGTGGACGTGCTGATGTCAATCCCGAGTCTGATCTTCGCGCTGGTGCTGCTGACGATCTTCGGCTCGTCGATCACGAGCCTGATTGTCATCATTGCGCTTCTGGATTCCACCCGGGTCTTTCGGCTTTCTCGCGCCGTCGGACTTAACGTGGCGGTGATGGAATATGTCGAGGTGGCACGATTACGCGGCGAGGGACCGAAATGGATCATCGCCAAGGAAATCCTTCCCAATGTCATGCCGCCACTGGTCGCCGAGTTCGGCTTGCGATTCTGCTTCGTGTTCCTGACAGTCGCGGCGCTGTCGTTTCTCGGCGTCGGTATTCAGCCGCCGACGGCCGATTGGGGATCAATGGTGCGCGAGAACGCGACCCTGATCACCTACGGCGATGTCACCCCGCTACTTCCGGCCTGCGCGATTGCTCTCCTTACCGTGTCCGTGAATTTCGTTGTGGACTGGTTCCTGCAAGCAACAAGCGGGTTGCGGGATGAAAAGTAGCGGTCCAGGCCCACGCGAAAAAGGAAAGGATCTGCTTCAAATCCGCAATCTGCATGTGGAGGGGTTCTCGGATGAGCGGTGGCATCCCATTGTCCACGGGGTCCATCTGACGCTGAAGCGGGGCCAGGTTCTTGGGCTGATCGGAGAGTCAGGCGCCGGCAAGTCCACCATTGGCCTTGCTGCAATGGGTTATGCCAAGCCGGGCTGCCGGATCATGCAAGGCTCGGTCCTGTTCGACGGGATTGATCTTCTGGCAGTCAATGAAAAAGGGCGCCGTCGCCTCAGGGGCTCCCGCATTGCCTATGTCGCGCAAAGCGCGGCTGCCTCCTTCAATCCGGCACATCGGCTCTTGGAACAAACCGTCGAAACCGCGGTGGCGCATGGAATTGCCGGCCGGGAAGAGGCGAACCGGAGCGCCGTCGATCTTTATCGACGCCTTCAACTCCCAGAACCGGAGACCATAGGCTTTCGTTATCCTCATCAGGTCTCCGGCGGGCAGTTGCAACGGGCAATGACAGCGATGGCAATGGCTTGTCGTCCGGACCTCATAATATTCGACGAGCCAACAACGGCGCTCGACGTGACCACGCAGGTTGAAGTTCTAGCTTCCATTCGCAACATCGTGGAGGAATTCAGCACCGCTGCAATCTACGTGACGCATGACCTGGCGGTGGTGGCGCAAATGGCGGATCGTATCATGGTTCTGCGCCACGGACGTACCGTGGAGGAAGCAGACACACGCCAGATGCTGGCCTCGCCCAGCCAGGAATATACAAAAACGCTCTGGGCCGTACGCAAGCTCGCCAAGCCCGAAGTTCCAGCCGATGACTATCTGCTGACGATAGACAACGTTACCGCGGCCTATGCAGGAAAGGTCAAGGTGCTCCAGGATGTCTCCATCAAGGTTCCGCGCGGAAGAACCGTGGCTGTGGTCGGCGAATCCGGTTCGGGGAAATCGACGCTCGCTCGAGTCGTCACCGGCCTTTTGCCGCCAATTTCAGGTTCGATTTCTTTTGCCGGCCAGCTTCTTTCCACGAGCCTGAAGACGCGGCCGAAAGAGGTCCTGCGCCGCATACAGATGATTTATCAGATGCCCGACAACGCCCTGAATCCGCGCCAAACGGTCGAAGAAGTCATAGCTCGGCCGCTCGAATTCTACCTCGGCCTTAAGGGCGCGCGGAGGGATCGCCGGATCGGCGAACTCATGCACATGGTCGAGATGAGCGAAGATTTTCTGGAACGCCTGCCTGGCGAGCTGTCGGGTGGCCAAAAACAGCGCGTCTGCATTGCCCGGGCGTTGGCTGCCGATCCGGAGCTTATCATCTGCGACGAGATCACGTCCGCGCTCGACCAGATCGTCCAAGAGGAAATTCTCAAGCTTCTCATACGTCTCCAACGTGAACTCGGAATGAGCTACATCTTCATTACCCATGACATTGCTACCGTGCGCGCGATAGCCGACGAAATCGTCGTCATGCACCGCGGCAAAGTCGTCGAGCAGGGATTGAAGAGCGAAGTTCTCACGCCACCGCACGCGGCCTATACCGAACGGCTTTTGTCCTCTGTTCCGGAAATGAATCCGGACTGGCTGACAAGGCTGCTGGCCAGCCGGAAGATCTGACGGATCGGCTATCGTCAGCGCCCGGCATGTTCCTCACTGTCAGCTTCCTGGAGCGCTAACGCTGCTCGATCAGCGTCTTCGCCGCATGTTTCCCCACCGAGAGGATGCGATCGGACAATTCCGTTCCGCCCACGGCGCGGGCCATTTGCAGCGTGCCGAGGAGCGTTGCGAAGACAGCCAGCGCCACGCCCTCCGGATCCTTGGCCTGCGGTAGCGCTTGCGCCAACTGGCGCACCAAAGCCAGCAGGTGGTCTGTATAGGCTTCACGCGTCTCAGGCGGCTGACGGGCGAGCTCCGGCAGCAGCGCGGCTGACGCGCAGCCCTTTCCGGGATTGTCCCGGTGCTCGGCCGACAGATACGTGCCGATGGCCATCTCCACGCCCGAAGCCAATGCTTCTGCCAGTTGCTGCGCCTGAAGCTCCATCGCCGCCGCCACGCTTTCGCGGACAAGCTGCGCCTTGGATTGAAAGTGCGGATAGAAGGCGCCGTTCGTCAGCCCGGCGTCGCTCATGATGGTCGCCAGTCCGGACGCGGCGATGCCGTCGCCGCGAAAGCGTTCCGCAGCGACCTCCATGATCCGTCCGCGCGAGGCGTCCTTCCGGCCTTTTTCGTAGCGCATGGCTGCTATTCCTTTCTGCTATTGCATTATGAGTGTAATCTGATATTACGACTGTAATTCAACGGGCGCAAAAAAGCTAGCCCTCATGATTTTGGAGCACGAAATGAATGCGAATTCCAAAAAAATTGCTGTTGTGACGGGAGCCTCTTCGGGCATTGGCCGCGCCAGTGCCGAGGCTCTGGCAAAGGCGGGGTTCACCGTCTTCGGAACCAGCCGGCGCAAGGCCGACAACGGCCCGGACGGGGTGACCATGCTGGTTTGCGACGTGACCGACGGTGAGGCCGTTGCCGCACTCGTTTCGACGGTGCTGTCGCAGACCGGCCGGATCGACCTCTTGGTCAACAATGCCGGCGTCGGCCAGCTTGGAGGCGCCGAGGAATTCTCGATTGCACAGGTGCAGGCCTTGTTCGACGTCAATCTGTTCGGCGTCATCCGCATGACCAATGCGGTGCTGCCGTCGATGCGGCGGCGTGGCGAGGGGCGCATCGTCAATATCGGCTCTGTGCTGGGACTGGTGCCGGCGCCGTATTCAGCGCATTATTCGGCGGTCAAGCACGCGCTCGAGGGCTATTCGGAATCGCTCGACCACGAGGTTCGTGCCTTCAATATCCGCGTCTCGGTCATCGAGCCGGCATTCGTTCGCACTGTCTTCGACCAGAACGGGATCCAACCGGATTCGCCGTTGCAGGAATACGATCAGGCTCGAGCTACGCTGGAAGCGCTGCTTCGCGATGTGATGCCTGTCGCCGATCGGCCCGAAGTGGTGGCGCAGGTGGTCGTCAAAGCAGCGACCGATGCCCGTCCGCAACGGCGCTACACCGCCGGCAAGGCAGCGCGCCAGGTCAGCCTGCTGCGCCGCTTTGCTCCCGCGGGGATATTCGACAAGAGCCTGCGCAAACAGTTCCGCCTGCCGGTTTGAACAACAGCGAGCAGAGGATTTTACGCACATGCGACTGGCAACGACAACACGATTGGCCAGCCCCCGCAAGGCGGAGGTGCCAAGCATGACACATGGGTTCAAGCGGTCGCCCCACTTACGGGCATCGTTCCAGGACACGCCAACGCACTCCGTCGATGTCGGCGGCACGGCATTCGTCTATCGGCAGCTCGGACCAAGGACGGGCGTGCCGGTAATCCTGCTGAACCATCTCGGCGCTCAACTGGACAATTTCGATCCACGCATCGTCGATGGCCTCGCCGCGACCCGGTGGGTGATTGCCTTCGACAACAGGGGCGTTGGTGCTTCAGGCGGCAAAACGCCGTCACGCATCGCCGAGATGGCACGGGATGCGGTCGCCTTTGTCCGGGCGCTGGGGTTCGATCAAGTCGATCTCTTCGGTTTCTCACTCGGCGGCTTCGTGGCGCAGGAGATCGTGCTGACCGAGCCCAGGCTTGTGCGCAAGCTCATCCTGGCCGGCACCGGGCCGGCCGGCGGCCAAGGCATCGACAAGATGACGCCACTGACGATCGTGGACATGATCAAGGGTGCGCTGACTTTTCGGGATCCGAAATACTATCTGTTTTTCACCAGAACGGTGAACGGGCGCCGCGCTGCGAAGGCGTTCCTGCAGCGGCTGACAGAGCGCAAGGCCGACCGCGACAGGCCGATATCGCTTAGCGCGTTCGGCGCGCAACTCCGGGCGGTGAAGGCTTATGGACTACAGGCGCCGCAAGATTTGAGCGCCATCCGCGTCCCTGCGCTGATCGCAAATGGCGATCACGACAGGATGGTGCCGAGCGTCAATACCCACGATCTCGCCCGCCGCATTCCGGGGGCGCAATTGGTGATCTATGCGGATGCCGGCCATGGCGGGGTGTTCCAGAACCACGCGGATTTCGTTCCGAAAGCATTGGCCTTTCTCGAGGCCTGACACCTCTCACCGGGCGGCTTTCGTCCCGAACATCAACAATCTCTCAGAAAGTCACTGCCATGAAGGCATTCGTCGTCGACAAATACAGCAAGAACGGCACGCTGCGGCTGGCCGAAATGCCGGAGCCGAAACTCGGGGACAGCGATGTCCTGGTCGAGGTCCACGCCGCGGCGGTGAACCTGCTCGATTCCAAGGTCAAAACCGGAGAGTTCAAGCTGATCCTGCCCTATCGCCGGCCGTTCATCCTGGGTCACGACGTGGCCGGGAGGGTTGTCCGCGTGGGATCGAAAGTCCGCAAGTTCAAACTCGGCGACGACGTCTATGCGCGGCCGCGCGATGGCCGGATCGGGACGTTCGCCGAGTTCATAGCCATGGATGAAGCCGACGTGGCCCTGAAGCCCGGGAACCTCAGCATGGAGGAGGCGGCCTCGATCCCGCTGGTCGGCCTGACCGCCTGGCAGGCGCTCATCGAAAGGGCCAACCTGAAGAGGGGACAGAAGGTCTTCATTCAAGCCGGATCCGGCGGCGTGGGGACATTCGCCATCCAACTGGCAAAGCATCTCGGCGCGACCGTTGCGACCACCGCCAGCGCGGCGAGTGCCGGCCTGGTCAAGGGGCTCGGCGCCGATGTCATCGTCGACTACAGGAAAGACGATTTCGAAAAAGTGCTGTCGGGCTACGACGTCGTCTTGAACAGCCAGGACACAAAGACACTTGAAAAGTCACTGAATGTTCTGAAACCGGGGGGCAAGCTCATCTCCATCTCCGGCCCACCGGATCCCGACTTCGCCAGGGAAAAAGGACTGAACATGGTGCTGAAGCTGGTGCTTCGCCTGCTGAGCCGCAGTATTCGAGCGAGAGCCAAGCGCCGTGGCGTGACGTTCTCGTTTCTCTTCATGTGGGCGCAGGGCGAGCAGTTGAGCAAGATCGCATCGCTCATCGAAGCCGGCGCGATCCGCCCGGTCGTCGATCGGGTCTTTCCCTTCGAGGCGGCCAACGAGGCGCTGGCCTATGTCGAAACAGGACGCGCCAAGGGCAAGGTCGTCATCAAGGTCCGATAGCAACTCAGCTGCGATCGAGGTCAGCCGCGCCGGGCTGCATCGATCGCCGCGACGTCGATCTTCGTCATCTCCATCATTGCATCAAAGGCGCGTTTGGCTTCCTCGCCGCCGGCCGCCATGGCCTCGGTCAACGTGCGCGGCGTGATTTGCCAGGACACGCCCCATTTGTCCTTGCACCAGCCGCACGCGCTCTCCTGGCCGCCATTGCCGACGATGGCGTTCCAGTAGCGGTCGGTTTCCTGCTGATCGTCGGTGGCGATCTGGAACGAGAAGGCCTCGCTCTGCTTGAATGTGGAGCCGCCGTTCAATCCGATGCAGGGAATGCCGGCAACGGTAAATTCGACCGTCAACACGTCGCCTTTCTTGCCGGACGGAAAGTCGCTCGGCGCACGGTGAACGGCGCCCACCCTGGTATCGGGAAAGGTCTCCGCGTAGAAGCGAGCCGCAGCCTCGGCGTCCTTGTCGAACCAGAGGCAAATCGTGTTCTTTGGCATCGTTGGCATTGCGTGTTCCTTTCGGTGTTGGGGTCGGCGGAGGTCAGCCCAGCAAATTACGTGCCGTGCGCATGAAGATCCTTGACCCGATCGGGATCAGGTCGTCGGGAAAGTCATAGTCGGGATTGTGCAAGGCAGGGTGCCGCTCGCCTGCACCGAGGAAGAACATTGCCGACTTGGCACTGTGGCCGAACAGGCCGAAATCTTCAGAGGCGCGCATCGGCAGGGCTTCTTCGCCGTGCGCGACGCCCTCTTCATCAAGTGCGCGCCGCAGATGCTCCACCGCGTCCGGCGCGTTGACGCTGGCGACGAAGATCTCGTGATAGTCCCAGCGGACGGAAAGGCGATGCTCGCCCGCGATCCTGGCGACCAGTGCTTCGGCAGCAGCGCACAGGTTTGCCATGCGCTCGTCACGCCGGGTGCGCAGCGTGGCCCACACCTCGGCGTGAGCCGGCGAGATGCCGAACACGGCTTCGCCCATCGCGGCATGGGTGACCGTCAGCATGGAGAAGTCGTCGTCGGCGAAGGTCCCGCGCCCGAGCGCCGGCAGCGCCGGCATCAGCTCACTGATCGCCAGCATAGGCGAAATGCCGGTCTCCGGCATAGACGAATGGGCGGTCTTGCCCTCCAGCACGATGCGCATGCCGCGTGACGCACAGTTGACCACGCCGGCCTTGAGCCGCACCTCGCCGAACGGCACGCCGGGCAGGTTGTGCAATGAGAAAGCGAAATCCGGCGCGATCTCGCCGAAGCGCGGATCGGCGACGACGCCTGCCGCGCCATTGCCGGTTTCCTCCGCCGGCTGGAACATCAGCACGACGCGGCCGCTTGCAGGCCTCTCGCGCCCCAACTGACGGCCGAGGGATGCCAGGATCGCGGTGTGTCCGTCATGGCCGCACATATGCGACTTGCCCGGCACGCGCGACGAATGCGGCACGCCTGAAAGTTCTTCGATAGGCAAGGCATCGAGTTCCGAACGGAACAGCACCGTCGGCCCCGTTTTGCCGCTGTCATATATGGCTGCGACGCCGTGCCCGCCGAGCTGTGTCAGCACCTTGTCCGGCCCCGTATCGGCGAGGAAGGCGACGACCTCCCTTGCCGTCTTCTCCTCTTCATTCGAGATTTCCGGGGCCTGGTGCAGCTGGCGCCGCCACGCCGTCAATTCGACGATGTCTCGGTTTGTGAGAGTCATGCTTTTTCAGCCTCCGCTGCATTCTTCATTGACACGTCCGGTCACAGGGGGTGTCGATGATGAATTGCTAGCGATAAAGGGCAGTTCCCGCCACAGTCCAAGTTTCAGGCTTCAGCAGGCCAGAAACGCCCCGTTCTCCCACCCCCAGCCTATTGATTGATCTCGGGTTCGACGAGCTTTGCCAGATTTCTGAGCGACTCTTGCCAGCCGAGATAGCAGGCCTCGACCGGAATGACGTCCGGAATGCCGGCCTGGGTGATGTCGATTTCGGTGCCGACCGACACCTTTTTCAAGATCACGGTCACCCGGATCTCGCCGGGCAGATTGGGATCGTCGAACCTGTCGGTGTAGAGCAGGCGCTCGCCCGGGACGAGTTCGAGGTACTCGCCGCCGAAGGAATGGCTGTCGCCCGTGGTGAAATTGCGGAACGACATCTTGAACGTGCCGCCGACCTTTGCCTCGAAATTATGAACCGTGCAGGTGAAGCCGTTTGGCGGAAGCCACTTGGCCAGCGCGTCCGCTTCAACGAAGGCGCGATAGACCTTTTCCGGGCTGGTCGTCAGAACGCGGTGCAAACGTACGGTGCCGGGCATATGCTGGATCCTTTCATAAATGGCTGTTCGATACCCCAAGGACGAACGAGGCGTAACAAGTCCGACATTGGTTTGCGAATTTTTTGACGGGATGCGGCCTGCCTCCCCTGCGGGCATGCCGTTCGATGCCGCGCCTATCAACACGAAGCTCGGGCGAGGCGGCGGGCGAACTGCACCGGCTCTGGAGCTGGCGTTCACCTGCTAAATCGGGTTCCTGAGCCATCTTGTTGTTCAGGCGCGGTTTTGCCGATTGGCGGGAAAGGCCGCGCGTCCCGGTCAACGCTTCGAACGCCGCGAAATAGGGTAGCGCGTCTTTGCCGTCCATGTGCCGATCATTAGAATTTGCATTTGATCAGAGTTGATTTCCTATCAGGCCGTTAATCCGGCCATGCTGTTAATCAGCATTTGCTAATGAGTCTTTCGAACCCGAGGCAAGCAATGACCAAGAATCTCGGCAATGCACGTCATACGCCGGCGAAGGACCTGCAGGTCTCCCTTCTAGGCAAAGCCGCGCCGGCACTGTTTCCGCTGGTCGTAGCGGCACTGGGCTACATGGTTGGCAAGCAGTTCTTCGGCATCTAGGCGCGCAGTTCCGTGCTCCCAAACGTCTCGGCGGACCGACCATTTCAACGCGCGGGCCGCCGTTTGCATTGCAGCGGCTTGTTGCCGGGCATAAACGTCAAACATGCACCTCGCCAAAGGACAGTTCGCCGTCGTCATCGGCCGTGAAAAAGACGATCGCAAGCAACCCGACATAGAATGCGGCCACGACAACCACGATCGCCACACCGGGAACGGGGCCAAGGGCGGCGCTGTCCACGGCCTCGCGAAGCGAGCCGGCAAAGCCGGTCCTGACGCCCACGGTTTGAAGGCTGGGTGTGGATATCTTGAGCACCCAGGCCAGCCAGAGGATCAGGAACAGGTAGATGTAATTCCGCCGCAGCCGACGGGCTAGCGCGACGCGCTGCGACAGCAGGAATTTCGGCGCGCGCAGGCCTTCGCCGACGATGAGCAGCCAGTCCGAGGCGAAGTCGGGCTGTGGGGAAAAGATCTGCGCGAAATAGTGGCGTTCGAACTGGCGTACGCGCGCCCGATAGAAATCGAAGAACCGATAGCGGCGCGCCTCGATCCACAGCAGCAGCAGGATCAGCAGCATGGCGAACAGCAGCACGCCGTGATGCGCACTGGCCGTCGAGAGCGATACCGAAAGCAGCGCCGCCACCACCGTGATTGCCCAGTTGGTCGTCAGGTCGAGCCGGTCGCGCCATCCCGCCATGCGAGCGATCTCGGCGCGATGGAAATGGGATAGCGTGTTGACGCGCTCCGCCGATGAAAGGACGGGACCAACGGGCTTTGCCGACGCGTCGTTCATGGCATCCTCCGGCAAGGAACAGAACAGTTTGCCGGCAACATCGTTCCAAGACGCGTCACGCAAGAGCGGCATCGGCCACTCGTGATCTATCTCGGCTGCACGGCCCTTGAGAATCCTTCAGCCTTCAGCAACATGGCGGTAGGACTGGGAGCGCGAAGATGAGCAAGGCCATTTCCACCGCATCATCGAGGGTCCCGCGCAACACGCCGATGGCGCTGACCGAGGCGTTGGTCGCGCGCACCATGCGTGCTGTCGAGGATGCCGGGCCGACGCCGGGCATGGTTCACATGACCGATGCCGACTATGCGCGCATCCGCGACGAGGTGCTGGCCGGCGCTCCGGCCGGGCCGCTGAAACTATTTGCCTATGGCTCGCTGTTGTGGAAGCCCGCCGGCGAGGTGAGAGGCGGAGAACGCGCGGTGGCCAGCGGCTGGCATCGTTCGTTCTGCTTCACGGTCCAGCGTTTTCGCGGCACGGTCGAGCAGCCCGGCCTGATGATGGCGCTCGATCGCGGCGGCCAGTGCCAGGGCATGGTGTTCGAGATCGCGGAACCGGTGGCGGCTAACCTCGAAGCGCTCCTGCGCCGCGAAATGACCATCCTGCCCGCCGTCAACGTGCCGCGCTGGCTGCAGGTCAGGACCGAAGGCGGCCCATGTCGCGCGCTTGGCTTCGTCGTTGATCCCGCCAATCCGCGTTATGCCGGCAAGCTCGACAAGCAGGCGATCGCGGCGACGCTGGTGACAGCCGTTGGTCATTGGGGCTCGGGCGCGCAATATCTTTTCGAGACGATCCGCCACCTCGAAGCCTGCGGCATCCGCGACCGCAATTTGTGGCGGCTGCAGGAACTGGTGGCCGTGGAGATCGGGCTGACCGTCGCCCAGAAGTGATCCGCTCAAGCGCGGCACGCTTCAGTCGTGTTTGGCCCCGGATGCTTGCAGGCCACAGCACCTTGCGAAGCAAATCTCTGATTTCGGAAGTCTCCGCAGTGAGGATTTAATGAATTGAAAACAGTTCTGGCCCAACGATGACCTGAACACCGGCGCAGGACACGGTGCGCGTGGGGCCAATCATGAAATCCTCGACCGGAGAGCATTACCCAGCGCTGGATCAGGTTCGTGGCCTGGCGGCCTTTCTTGTCTTTACCTGGCATTTCCTTCATGCGTCTCCTGCAGGCCCCGTGCCTTATGACTTTGTGCCGGCTCTTCCTATCTTCAGCGTTCTGGATGAAGGGCATACTGGCGTTTCCCTGTTCATGGCGCTTTCCGGCTACCTGTTCGCCAAGCTGCTCGATGGAAAACAGATCAGCTATCTGCCCTTCTTTGCCAACAGGGCCCTCAGGCTGCTTCCGCTTCTCCTGGTCGTGATATGTATCGAGGCTTGCCGCAGGTACCTGGCCGGCCAGTCCCTCGACGGGTATTTCACGAGCGTCGGATTGGGGGTTCTTTTTCCCGCCCTCCCGAATGGCGGCTGGTCGGTAACGATCGAAGCGCACTTCTACCTGTTGCTGCCGTTCTTGCTGATGGCATCCAAGCGGTTTGTGTTCGCGCCCTTGCTGTTCATCGCGGCAGCCATTGTGCTGAGGTCTGTCCTGTATGTGCAGATCGGCGAAGTGCAGTCGGCGGGGTCCGTAACCATCATAGGCCATGCGGATCAGTTCCTGGCCGGCATTCTTGCCTTCCACCTGCGTGCCCGCGCGAAGAACCAGCACTGGCTGGCGCTGGCCGTTCTCATGGCTTTTTCCGGGTTCTTCTGGTGGTTCGATGCAGCCGGCGGATTTTACCAACTGGGCCGCTATCCGTCGCCTCATTGGATATGGATCATCCTGCCGACCCTGGAGGCGGCAGCCTATTCATTCGGCATCGCCTACTACGACACGAGCTTTTCGAAAAAGCGAACAAGCCCGCCGTTCAGGATACTGGAGAAGGCGGGGGCCTACAGCTATTCGATCTATCTTCTGCACCTGTTCTTCGTCATGCAATTGGCGGCGTTCATAGACACGCATGTCATGAGCATCAGCAATTTTTACGTCGCATGCCTCTGGTCCGCATTGTGCTTCGTGGCGACGATCCCGATCGGTTATCTCAGCTACACCTGCGTCGAGGCGCCATTCCTGCGCCTGCGCCAGCGCTATGTGGACCGAGAGCCCGAAACCGCGGCATCGACCGCGGCTGAGCTTGGATCGGCCATCGCCGACAGACCGACCTCCTTCAGCCGTCCCTGAGCCATACCAGCATCTCGCCGGGCTCGCGGTTGTCCCAGGCGAAATAAGGAATGGCGGTCAGGCGTGTCTCGGCGGTGGCCGGCGGCTCGGGCCTGTACAGCCCGTCCTGCCACCCGTCGGCGGCATCGGCAAGTGCCGCGGTCGACAGCGTCACCACGCCGCCGAGAAGTTCCGGCCGGTGCTGCGCTTCGATGGTGGCCGTCCGCGGCAGCGTCAGGCGATGCGGCTGGCTGTCATTGTCTGATGCCTCGACGCAATAGATCAGCGGGCCGCGCGACAGCGCGACGCGGCCGGCATCCTGGCGCACCTGCGGGTTGGCATAGAGCCGCTCGATCGGCATTTCGAGATCGAGCCGGATATTGTCGCCCTTCGTCCATGTCCGCTTGATCGCGGCGTAGCCGTCGCTGGTGATCTCAGCCAGCTTGATGGCCTCGCCGTTCACCTTCAACTGGGCACTGGCGCTCCAGGCTGGAATGCGCAGGTGCAAGGTGAATTCGACCGGCGCCTGCGGTTCGAGCGCGATCTCGACGGCGCCGTCCCAGGGATAGCGGCTCGTCTGCGTCACGCCGACCGGGACGCCCGATATGTCGAAACGGGCGGTCGAGTCGCCATAGAGATGGATGGCCAACGCGTCGTCGGCCAGGCTGTAGAAATAGCTGCCGATCGAGGCGACCATGCGCCCGATATTGGGTGGGCAGCACGGGCAGCGGTGCCATTTCCACCTGTTGTGCTTGCCCCGGCTTTCCAATGGATTCTCGTAGAAAAACAGCGAGCCGTCGAGCGACAAGCCCGAGATCGAACCGTTGTAGAGGGCGCGTTCCATCATGTCGGCGTAGCGCGCGTTCGGCCCCATGCCGAGCATGCGGCTGGCCCAGAACACCAGGCCCACCGCTGCACAGGTCTCGGCATAGGCGCTCTCGTTGGGCAGGTCGTAGTCGCTGGTGAACCCCTCATTGTGCGCCGATGGCCCGAGCCCGCCGGTGATGTAGAGGCTCTTGGTGGTGAGATCGTCCCACAGAAGGTCGAGCGCCGACCGCAGCGTATCATCGCCATATTCGGTCGCGATGTCGGCCATGCCGGAATAGAGGTACATCGCCCTGACAGCATGGCCGACGACCTTGTGCTGTTCTCGCACCGGGATGTGCGATTGGCTGTATTCATAGGTCTTGAAATGATAGGCCTTCGGGTCGGCGCCGCGGGCGCGGGCCTCCTCGTCGAAATAATGCGGCTGCTGCCCGCGCTGGTCGATGAAGTATCTGGCCAGCTCCATGTATTTCCGCTCGCCGGTCACCCGCGCCAGCTTGACCAGCGCCAGCTCGATCTCCTCATGTCCGCAATAGCCCTTCTTCTTGCCGGGCTCGGGGCCGAGCACCGACGCGATATGGTCGGCATAGCGGCACATGATGTCGAGCAGCTTGCGTTTTCCCGTCGCCTGGTAATAGGCGACCGCGCCCTCGATCAGGTGGCCGGCGCAATAGAGCTCGTGGCAGTCGCGCAGATTGGTCCAGCGCTTGCCGGGCTGGATGCGCTGATACCAGCTGGAGAGATAGCCGTCCTCCTGCTGCAGCTTGCCATACATGTCGATGACGGCATCGATCTTCTTCTCCAGTTCGGGGTTCTTGCGCCGGTAAAGCGAATAGGCCGCGGTCTCGATCGTCTTGCCGAGATCGGAATCCCAGAACATCTGCGTGGTCACCGTCGATCCGGTGAATTCCGCGCCCTGGCGGTCGGCTTCGTCGGGAGAGGGCGAGTGGAAGGGGATGACTATGCCGGGCGAGGGGCGGTCCGGATCGATCTGCTCCAGCATGCGGGCCTCGACGCAGCGCTCGTAGAGGATGTCGGCGGTGCGGGTGGCGACAGCGTCGGCGCGGTCGCCCCAGAAGCCGTGCACGTCGACCTGCGGCACCGGCAGCGGGCGGAAGGCGAGCTTCGGTTTTCCGGTTTTTGCGGATGGCGATGCGGTCATGAACTTACTCCATTCTATTTGACGGCCCCGGCCATCAGGCCGCGGATGTAGAAGCGCTGCAGCGCCAGGAAGAGGATGAGGCACGGCACCATCATCACGGTGACGCCCGCCTGCACCGCGCCCCAGTCGATGGCGCCAAAGCGGCCCGACTGCAGTGCGGTCATCATCACCGGCAGCGTGAACTTGGATTGGTCGGTCATCAGCACGAGGGCGGCGAGGAATTCGTTCCAGGCGCCGAGGAAGGCAAACAGGGCGATGGTGACCACGCCCGGCCAGACCAGCGGCAGCATCACCTTCAAAAGCATTGTGAGATTGCTGGCACCGTCCATGCGGGCGGCCTCCTCGATTTCGCGCGGCACGGCGTCGAAGGCGTTGCGCATCATGAAGATCGAGAACGGCAGTTGCAGCGTCACATAGACGCCGACCAGGCCGGTCAGGGTGTTGTGCAGGCCAAGCTTGGTCAGCACCAGGAAGATCGGCGTCAGGATCGACTGGAACGGGATCATGATCGTCGACAGGATGAGGATAAAGAACAGGTCCTTGAACGGAAACCGGAACCGCGAAAAGCCGTAGCCGGCCAGCACGCTGACGGCGACCGACAGCACGACCGTCATCACCGAGACATAGATGCTGTTTTGCGCAGAGGCCCACAGCCCGTCGCCGAAGCTGTTGAGCGTGGCATAGTTCTCCAGCGAGAACCCCGACGTCGGCCAGGGCGGCAGCGGCGGCAGGCGTGCTTCGGCCGCCGGCTTGAACGCCGACAGCACCGCCCAAACAATCGGCGCGGCGAACAGCACCGAGGCGACGATGCCGGTAGAATGCTCTGCGACGCGGCTCAGGAGCCGGCGGCTACGGGAGGCTGCCTGCGCCATCAGTCGAGACCCTCCGGCTTGCGCAACAACCATAGCTGGACGAGGCTGAGCGCCACCAGGATGACCAGCAGCACCATGGAAAGTGCCGCGCCATAGCCGAGCTTGAACGACACGAAGGACTGGTTGAAGATCCAGTAGACCGCCGTCAGCGTCTGGTTGCGCGGGCCGCCGCGCAGGATGATGTAGAATTGGTCGAAGGCGAGGATCGAGCCGGCGACCGACAGGATCAGCGCCAGCGCCAGCGTGCGGCGCATCAGCGGCAGGGTGATCGCCCTGAACCTGGCGAAAGGCCCGGCACCGTCGATGACGGCCGCCTCCTGCAGGTCCTGCGGGATCGATTGCAGGCCGGCCATCAGGATGATCATGGTGAAGCCGGCGACCTTCCAGACGACCATGGCGATGATCGACCAGAAGGCCGGCTGGAAGGTGGCCAGAAGGTTGAACTTCCTGTCGATCAGTCCGAGGTCGTAGGCGGCCGGGCTGAACAGGCCGGAATCGACATTCAGCAACCACGACCAGAGCAGGCTGGCCGAGGCGAAACCGACAACCGCCGGCATGAAGAACATGGTGCGGTAGAGATTGGTCAGCGGCCGCGGCCGTTCGACGAACAGCGCCAGCGGAAAGGCCACCACGAAGATCGCGATGGTGACGATCACCGTGTAGAAAGCGGTGAAGCGCAGCGCGTTCCAGAACCTGGTGTCGCGCAGGATGGCGACGTAATTGCCGAGGCCGATAAAGCTGTGCTCGCCCATCAGCGGCCAGTTGTGCAGCGACATCCACGCCGTCATGCCGAGCGGGATCAGGAAAAAGACGACGACCAGCGCGACAGCCGGCGCGACATAGAGCAGGCCGATCCATTGTTGGCGGCTGGCGACCCTGCGGGCGCGGGGCGGGGCAGGGGTTGCTGCGGTGATGGTCATGGCTGTTCCCTTGGCGCTGCGTCCCCCTCCCCCATGAGGGGAGGGTCCGGCCGTAGGCCGGGGGTGGGGTCCTCTGCGGAGCGCGCCGACATCAAGAACGTCGAGCACTGC